>JBFFJL010000013.1:0-19415 GCA_041555955.1 Nevskiaceae bacterium | reverse complement strand
GCGGTCCCAGATCGGCAGGAATCCGCCGTAATTGCCGCGCACGCGGGCGTGGTGATAGTCGTGATGCAGTGCGCCGTCGGATCCCGGCAGCCAGTGCGTCGGCGACCAGCGGAAGGCGTAGCCGGCGTGGCCTTCGGCGGCTTCCCACTGGCGCACGATGATCCAGACCCAGAGCAGCGCCACATGCGAGCCCAGCAGCGCCGGCCCGATGAACGCCAGCGAGCCGGTCAGTACGTACTCGAGCGGATGCATGTAGTGCCCGCTGATGGCCCAGGGCGCGAGCACGCGGTGGTGCAAGCCGTGAACGTGCTTGAGCAGGAAGCGCTGGTGCATGGAGCGGTGCAGCCAGTAATACAGAAAGTCGTCGAGGTAGATGCAGAACAGCAGCTGCAGCAGCAGTACCCACCACGCCGGCAGCGCGCCGGTGTGGATGCCGGCCAGCCGCATCAGCGGCCAGGCGGCGACCGCTGCGACGAACATCCAGACGTTGTTGATCAGCCATTGGCGCAGCGACAGGCGCACCATCCGCGAACCCTGGATCAGGATGTTGCGCCGTTCGGCTTCTTCGGCGCTGAGTTCGGTGCCGCGCGTGTTGGGGATCTTGTAGTGCCGGGCCCATTTCGGTTGGCGTGCCGCGATCCAGGTCAGGGGTCCGGCAAAGCTGATGAAGGCCCCCATGCTCAGCAGGACGGTGCCGATCGGCACCCACCAGAACAGAGGGTCTTGATAGATCGAAATCAGGGTGTTCACGCGCGCAAGATTAGCAGTCCGCCCCGGCTTTCGCGTGCGCTCATCGTGTGCATTGCGGCGGTATCATCGGGAGCGTCTGTGCATCAAAACGCAGCGTGCGCACAGCCCTTATGCACAATGGCGGCTATGCACGGTTGCCGGGCACAATCAAGTGGTTCTATTGTCAAAATGCCGTCACATTCGTGCAGGCTATTAATTCATATTGATTTATTTTTTGAACTTTGGCGACGCGCCGAGCGGGATACTTGACAGCGCTGATCTTCGAAATTAGGCCGATGCTCTCAATCCACAAACTTATCCACAGGCGGCGCCGATGCTGTTGACGACGGTGGCCGTGCCGGTCCCGCTGTCGCGCGTGTTCGACTACAGCGTGCCCGAGGCGATGGCCGCTCAGGTGCGTCGCGGCGTGCGCGTGCGCGTGCCATTCGGGCGCCGCGAGCTGGTCGGTGTGGTGCTGCGCTCGCCGGTGGAGCAGGGCGCCGGCGATACCGATCTGCGACCGCTGAGCGAAGTTCTGGATGCCAGCCCCTTGCTGCCGCCGGAGCTGCTGACGCTGTGCGAATGGGCGGCCGACTACTACCGGCATCCGCTGGGTGAGGTGCTGTCGGCGATGTTGCCGGGGCGGCTGCGCAAGGGCGCCGACGCGGTGTTGCAACGGCCGACCGGATACCAGTTGCGCGCCGCCGGCCAGGAAGCACTGGACCCGCTGCCGGCGCGCAACCGGGCGCAGCGCCAGCTGCTGACGCAATTGCTGCAGGGCCCTCTGAGTCGCGCTGCGCTGGGCGCGTCCACGGCGACGATCAAGGCGGCGCTGGATCAAGGCTGGATCGAGGCGGTCGAGCTGCCGCCTGCGACGCCGACGGGCACTGCGGCGCTGCCAACCCCCACGCCGGAGCAGGCGGCTGCACTGGCCGAGATGGCGGCTGCGCCTGACGGTTTCAGCGTCACCTTGCTCGACGGCGTCACCGGCAGCGGCAAGACCGAGCTGTATCTGCGGCGCATTGCCGAGATGCTGGCGCAGGGCCGACAGGCGCTGGTGCTGGCGCCGGAGATCAGCCTGACGCCGCAGCTGGTGGAGCGTTTCGCCGCACGCTTCGGGGATGGCGTGCTGTGCTTCCATTCCGGTCTCGGGGATCGTGAGCGCGAACAGGCCTGGCTGAGCGCCCGCGCCGGCGATGCGCGGGTGGTGATTGGCACGCGCTCGGCGGTGTGGCTGCCGTTTGCACGCCTGGGTCTGATCGTGGTCGACGAGGAGCACGACGCCTCATACAAGCAACAGGACGGCTTTCGTTATTCGGCGCGTGATGTCGCGATTCTGCGCGCGCAGAAGCTCGGTGTGCCGGTGCTGCTGGGCAGCGCGACGCCGTCGCTGGAAACCCTGCACAACACGCAGCAGGGGCGTTATTTCCATCTGCGGCTGCAGCGCCGGGTACATAGCGCGGCGCCGCCGACCGTGCGCATCCTCGACGTGCGCAATCTGCCGCTGGACCACGGCCTGTCGCAGCCCTTGCTGCAAGCGGCCGAACGCCATCTTGAGGCGGGCGGGCAGGTCCTGCTGTTTCTGAATCGCCGCGGGTATGCACCGGTGTTGCTGTGTCACAGCTGCGGCTGGAATGCGCCGTGTCCGCATTGCGACGCCAACCTGACCCTGCATCGGGGTCGCGGTCTGCTGATCTGTCACCACTGCGGCGCGCAGCAGCCGGCGCCGCAGCGCTGCCCGGCCTGCGGCGCACGCGAACTGATCGGCATCGGTGCCGGCACCGAGCGCATCGAGCAGGCTCTGGCCAACCGCTTTCCGCGCTATCGCGTGGCGCGACTGGATTCGGACCGCATCACCAGCCCCAGCGCGTTGCAGGCGCAGCTCGACGCGGTGCGCGACGGCAGCGTGCAGATCCTGGTGGGCACCCAGATCATGGCCAAGGGTCACGATTTCCCGGGGCTGTCACTGGTCGGCATCGTATCGGCCGATCAGTCGCTGTACGGCAGCGACTTCCGCGCGATCGAGCGCATGGGCCAGCTGGTGACGCAGGTGTCCGGCCGTGCCGGCCGCAGCGGTCAGCCGGGGGAAGTGTGGCTGCAGACGCATCACCCGGAACACCCGCAGCTGCGGATGCTGGCCGAGCAGGGCTATGCCGCCTTGTGCGAGCAACTGCTGCAGGAGCGCAGCGACGCCGGGCTGCCGCCGTACTCGCATCTGGCATTGCTGCGCGCGGAGTCGCGCGAGGCCGAGGCCGCGCTGGCCTGGCTGGACCTCGCACGGCCGCTGTTCGAAAACCCGCACGGCGTGATCGTGACCGATCCGGTGCCGTCGGGGATGGAGCGTCGTGGCGGCTACTGGCGGGCGCAGCTGTTGCTGATCGCATCGCAGCGCGCGGCCTTGCAGCGCGTGCTGGCAGTGGCCTTGCCGCAGCTGGACGCGGTGCCGGGCGTGCGCAAGCTGCGCTGGTCCGTCGATGTCGATCCCTACGATCTGATGTAGCGCAGGCGCGGTGCCGGCGTTGGGGGTGTCGCGTTGACAGACTGAAGGCGCGTGTCCACCATCGGGCGCATGCTTCTCCGGCGCCCATTCAACCGTCCGCTGCACCACGCGGGTTCTATCGTCGCAGGCTCCTGAGCCCCGGAGCCTGCGTGATGGCGGCGTGCGCCGCCTTCGGGTTCCGGGGTCACTCCTCGAAGCGCATCCAGGATTCGACATCGCCGGCGCGGCGTGATCGCGTGTCCGATGCGCGCCTTTCTCGCGATGGTCGGTCCCGTCTCTGTGGACCGAGGAGCAAAGCTGATGAAGATGAATGAACGGGAAGCCGCGGACGGTCCAATGCCGCAGCTGGTGATCGATGCGGCGTACTACGAGCGTTTGCGTGGGTTCGCGCGGCTGGCGATGCGCGATGCGCCGGAGGTGGCGCAAAGGCTGCTGGAAGAGGTAGAGCGCGCCGAGGTGGTGGCGTCAGAGCAGATGCCGAGTGACGCGGTCACCATCGGCTCCTGGGTGAGCTATCAGGATGCCGACAGTGGCAGCATTCGCAGCGTCCGTATCGTTTTGCCGGCCGATGCGGACCCCGAGCGGCAGCGCGTATCGGTGGTCAGCCCGCTGGGCTCGGCGCTGATCGGATTGTCCGTCGGTCAGGTGATCCGCTGGTCGATCGCGCACAGTGAGCGCCGGCTGCGGGTATTGCGCGTGCGGGGCGTCAACGACGCCGGCTGCGACGACGATGGAGGCTGCTGAGCCCGCCTGTTTCTCCACACTAGCGACCGCAAAAGAAAAGGCCCGCGATCAGCGGGCCTCTTCGACAGCCTGGATCAGTGGTGCTCAGGCGCTGCGCGCCAGCCGCAGCCGGCGCTGTTCCACGGCACCTGCCAGATGGCGCAGCAGCTCGGTGGTGTCGTCCCAGTGGATGCAGGCGTCAGTGACCGACTGGCCGTAGGTCATCTGATCGCGCGGCCCGATTTCCTGCCGGCCTTCCTCGATGTGCGATTCGATCATCACGCCCATGATGCGATCGTCGCCGCCGGAGATCTGATGCGCGACGTCCTGGCCCACGTTGATCTGACGCTTGTGCTGCTTGCTCGAGTTGGCGTGCGAGAAGTCGATCATCACCTGCGGGCGCAGACCGCCCTTGGTCAGCGCCGCGCAGGCAGCGTCGACGCTTTTGGCATCGTAGTTGGTGCCGGCGCTGCCGCCGCGCAGGATGATGTGGCAGTCCGGGTTGCCGTTGGTTTCAAAGATCGCCAGATGGCCGTCGCCGGTCATCGACAGGAAGCGATGCGGGCTCGATGCCGACAGCGCGGCATCGACGGCGACCTTGACGCTGCCTTCGGTGCCGTTCTTGAAACCGACCGGGCACGACAGGCCGGAGGCCATCTCGCGATGCAGCTGAGATTCGGTGGTGCGCGCGCCGATGGCGCCCCAGGCGACCAGATCGGCCAGGTACTGCGGGGTCAGGATGTCGAGGTACTCGACGCCGGCCGGCATGCCCTGGTCGTTGAGCTGCTGCAGCAGTTTGCGGCCGACGCGCAGGCCGGTGTTGATGTCGAAACTGTCGTCCAGATGCGGATCGTTGATCAGGCCTTTCCAGCCGACCGTGGTGCGCGGCTTTTCGAAATACACCCGCATGACGATCAGCAGATCCTTCGCCAGCTGCTGCTTCAGCGGCGCAAGGCGCGCGGCATAGTCCAGCGCGGCGTCGGTGTCATGGATCGAGCACGGGCCGACCACCACCAGCAGACGGTCATCGCGTCCGTAGAGGATGTCCTGGATTTCGCGGCGGGCGTCAAAGGTGGTCTTCGACGCCACTTCGGATGCCGGAATCTCGGCCTGGATCTGCGCCGGCGTGGCGACTTCGCGGATCGATTTGATTCGCGTGTTTTCAGTGACAAAACGCATTGGAATAGCCCGTGCAGCAACAAAAAATTGGGCGCCGATGCTAACAGATCAGGCAGTTGACAACACGTAGAACTGCACTATCGCCGTGATAGTCGCCGTCTGCGGCGGCAAAACGGGCACAATGCTGCGGGCTTCCGAAAACGAATGACGAGCGCGATGACTCGACTGTGCCGATCCGCTGTGCCGACCGCCCTGACTGCCGTGCTGCTGCTGGCCTGTGGCGTCGGCAGCGCCGCCGAGGCGGCACCCGCATTCGTGTTCTCGACCTTCAATCAGGGCGCATTGGCGCGGTTTGCGCCGCTGCCGGTGCCGGAGGCAGCAACGCCCGCAGCGGGCGCGCGCATCGCCCTGGACTGGACCAGTGAGAGTCTGTTGGGCCAATCCGCCACCGAGCAGATCCGCCTCGACGGCGAGACCCTGCGCCTGGGCCTGCAGTACCGTGCGCAATGGGGCGGGATGCAGTGGTCGATTGAGTTGCCGCTGCTGCTGACCGGTGGCGGCGTGCTGGATTCCAGCATCGAAACCTGGCACGCCTGGTTCGGGCTGCCCAACGGCGGCCGCGAGCAGATTCCGCGCAACGAATACCGCTACGTCTATGTCCGCGATGGACAGACCGTATTCGATATCGACGGTAGCGACACCACCATCGGCGACCTGCGTCTGGGCGCCGCGCGCTGCGCGCAAGACAGCTGTCTGCGCGCGATGCTGCAGCTGCCCAGCGGCGATGCCGATCGCCTGCTGGGTGGTGGGCTCGGCGCGTCGCTATGGTATGAGCGCGCGTATGCGCTGGACGCGGCGCGGCGCTGGACCGGTGCGCTTGCGGGCGGTGCCAGTGTGGTCCGGGCCGACGGTCCGTTGCAGGATCAGCAACGCGGCCTGCTGCCATTCGGCTGGATCTCGCTGGGCTATGCGTTGACTGCCCGCGTCGATGCCGGCGCGCAGTTCTATCTGCACGCGCCGCTGTACGACGACAGCGATCTCGACGGACTCGATCGCTCCGGGGGTCAGCTCGTCTTCGGCTTTCGCTATCGCAGCGACAGCGGCGCGCAGTGGCGGGCCGGCATTCAGGAGGACGTGATCACCGACTCGTCGCCGGACTTCGTGATTCACCTGAGCGCCGACTGGGGGCGCTGAGCGTTGGCCTCAGGCCAGATCGAACAGCAACAGCTCGGCGGCGTCCTGCGTGGCAATGTCGAGCGCGGTTTCAGCCTGCAGCATCAGCGCATCGCCGGCTCCCAGGCGCTGTCCATGGGCCGTCACACCGCCGCGTGCAACGTGCAGGTAGTAGCGCCGCGCCGGGTCCAGGGTCTGCGTCAGCGCACTGCCGGCGTCGGGCCAGGCCAGTAGCACGCGCGCATCCTGCAGTAGATGGAGCGGCGCCTCGCCAGGCGTTGCGGCTGCGATCGGGATGAAGCCCTGACGCAGCGCGTCCGCATTCAGCGTGTGCTGTTGATAGCCCGGTTCGGTGTTTTTCTGGTTCGGGGTGATCCAGATCTGCAGAAAATGCACCGGCGCACCGACGCTGCCATTCATTTCGCTGTGCGTGATACCGCTGCCCGCGCTCATCAGTTGCACTTCGCCTGGCCGCAGCGCACCGCTGCCGCCAGCGGAATCGCGGTGGCGCAGCTCGCCTTCGAGCACGTAGCTCAGGATCTCCATGTTCTGATGGCAATGCGGCGAGAAGCCGGCGCCGGGAACGACGCGATCCTCATTGATGACGCGCAGCGCACCGAAGTCTTCGTGGCGCGGATCGTAGTAGTCACCGAACGAAAAACTGTGATCGCTGATCAGCCAGCCGTGTTCGGCATGACCTCGATCGGCCGCGCTGCGGAGGGTTTGCATGTCGAAGAACCGGTCAGTGTTGGAATCGCGTTCGAGAGCAGCCTGTAAGATGCGATCAACTGTAGAGATCCGGCGGTGCGTATGAAAGCGCAATGTTTTGAGGCAAGCTTTCAAACCCGTTGAATCGAGCGGATGCGGGAGGGGGAGGGAAGATGCGGCTGAGTCTGGATGCCCTGGAGACACTCGACGCGATTGCGGAGCAGGGCAGCTTCGCGGCCGCCGCCGAGGTCTTGCATCGTGTGCCGTCCGCAGTGACTTACACGGTACGCAAGCTTGAATCCGATCTGGGCGTGGTCTTGTTCGATCGCAGCGGCCGGCGCCCGGTTCTGACGCCCGCAGGACAGACCTTGCTCGAGCGCGGGCGCGAATTGCTGCGCCAGGCCGAGAGCCTGGAAAACCGCGTCAAGCAAGCGGCGCATGGCTGGGAAACGCAGCTGAGCATTGCTGTCGACGAACTCGTGCCGGTGTCGCTGCTGTTTCCGCTGATCGCCGAGTTTGATGCGATGGGCTGCGGCACCCGTCTGCGGCTCAGTACCGAGATTCTCGGCGGCGCCTGGGATGCACTGGCCGATCGTCGTGCCGACCTGTCGGTGGCGGCGCCGGGCGAGGCTCCGCCGGGCTTGGGTCTGTCGGCCGAGCGCATCGGCTACATGCACATGGTGTTCGCCTGCGCGCCCTTCCATCCGCTGGCCGACGCGGCTGAGCCGATTCCGGGATCGGTGCTGCAGCACTATCGGGCCGTGGTGGTGGCGGACTCGTCTCGACGACTGACACCGCGCAGCGCCGGCGTCGAAGCCGGACAGGACACGCTGATCGTGTCATCAGCCATGGCCAAGCTCGAGGCACAGATTGCCGGGCTCGGCGTCGGCTTCCTGCCGGCGTATCTGGCCGCACCGGACCTTGCTGCCGGGCGACTGGTCGTCCGACAGGTTCAGAGCGCCCGCGATCCGATTCCGTTGCATCTGGCGTGGCGCTCCGGGGAGGATGGCCGGGCGTTACGCTGGTTCCGACAACGGCTGCTTGACGACGCGGCATTGCAGCGTCTGATGACGCCGGATTACATCACCACGGGAGTGAATTCATGAAGCAGAGTCGACTCGCATGGTTGTTCGCCGCGGGGCTGGCCGTGCCCGGCACTGCCGGTGCGCAAGACGACGCCCTGACTGAGATTCCGGTCACGCCGCTGTCGTCGGAGACGACGGCCACCGAGCCAGCCGTGTCGAGCGGACGCTTCGCCCTCGGATTGCGCGCCGGCAGTTCCGGGCTCGGTCTGGAGCTGGCCTTGGGTCTGTCGGAGCGTTTCGACGTGCGCGCCGGTTACTACGGCGGCACCTACAGCCACAGCGTCAACTATGACGGCATCGACTACGACGGCAGTCTCAAGGCGCAGGCCGGGTCGGCAATGCTGGACTTTCGCCCCTTCGGGGGGGCTTCCGTCTGACCGCCGGGGTTTACTCGGCGCCGCCGGACATCACGTTTCGCCACGTGGCCAACAATAAGACCTATCAGATCGGCGGCGCCGAATACACCGCCGATGGACGTCTCGACGGTGACATCGATCTGGGAGGCGTGACGCCCTATGCGGGCATCGGCTGGGGCGGCGGCAGTGGCGCGCCGGGCTTTGCGATGAGTCTGGACGTCGGCGTGATGATCGCGCAGTCGCCATCGATCGCATTGCAGGCGACCGGTCGTGCGTGCAATTCCAGCGTGCTGGCCTGCGATCCGAATGGCCTGGCCGGTTTCGACGTCAACGACCCGAACGATGCGCGCGCGCAGACCTTTCGGGACGAGCTGGAGCAGGAGCGCCAGAACGTCGAGGACGACGTGTCAAGCTACAAGCTGTGGCCGGTTCTCAGCCTGGGGCTGCACTATCGGTTCTGAGTCGGTCGCGGCGTCGGCCGCAGTTGCTCAACTCTGCATGGCGACGTAGCCGGGCTGGCGCTCGACTCGGCGCAACCAGGCTTCGACCTGCGGGAACGCGCTGAGTCGATAGCCGCCCTGATGCGCAACATGGGTATAGGCGTACAGCGCGATGTCGGCGATGGTGTAGTCATTGCCGGCCAGAAAAGCGGTTTTTCGGAGTTGCTGTTCCAGCACGCCGAGCGCGGCATAACCCTTGGACTGCGTCTCGCGGATCTTGTCACGCAGCGCTTCGCCCTGTCCCAGGTAGTGAATCCAGAAGCGCACGGTGGCGATCGCCGGCTCATGGCTGTACTGCTCGAAGAACAGCCACTGCATCACCTGCGCGCGCTGCCAGCGTTCGCTGGGCAGCAGCGGACTGCCTTCGGCCAGATAGCACAGCATCGCATTCGATTCTGACAGTAACCGGCCATCGTCCAGCGCCAGCAACGGCACCTTGCCGTTGGGATTCCTGGCGAGGAATTCCGGCGTGCGCGTGGCGCCGTGAATCAGATCGACCTCGACCCAGCGATACGGTATGCCGAGCTGCTGCATCAGCAGCGCCGGCTTGTAGCAGTTGCCGCTGCCGGTCATGCCGTAGAGCGTGTACATCGCCAGTCTCCCGCTCGCCTGCTTCAGAAGTAGTGGGTGTATTCGAGCTGCAGGTAGTCGTCGTTGCGCAGCAGATACAACGGGTCTTCGGTTTCGGCATCGGCGAACACGCGCAGCTCCAGCGACAGTTTGCCCGACGCGCCTATCCGGCGGCTGGTTTCGACGCTGGCGAACAGACCGCCGTGGTCGAGGTCGACCACGACGCCAGCGAGGAATTCGGTGCTGGCGACGTCGTTGGGCGTCAACCGCGTGCCGACGAACAGATCATTCTGGAACAGCGGGGGAATCTGCTGCGGCGGCAGCAGGTTGCCCTGCAGATCGTCCGCGGTCGGCAGCGCTGCGGCGTCGCCGCCGCGGCTGTCCCATAGGTACTCCATCAGTACGCTGGCGTCCCAGGCGCTGCCGAACGCAGCGGCGTAGGTGTATTCGAAGCCGCCGGCAGCGGCGCCGTAGTCGCGTGCACGGCTGTCCTGGTAGAGCGCTTCCAGTTTCCATATCCAGTTGCCGGAGACCAGATTCAAGTCGAGCCCGGTCTGTTCGATCTGGTCGTAGACCGGTACCAGGTCGACCTGCACGTCGTCGATCTGGCCCTGTGCCAGTTGCCCGAGCAGGCCGGCCAGTCCGAGCTGCTCGACCAGCTGCAACAGCGCGCCGGGATCGGCGGTGGTCACGTGCGGCGCGAAGCGTGGCGAGCGGCCGGTGCCGTCGAAGTACGACAGGCCCAGATCGAACAGGCTGGTCGACAGGCTCCAGCGCAGTGCGCCGTCGACATGCTGTTCCTCATCGTCCGACTCGTAGATCGCGTCGTCCTGCGCATAGGTGAATTCGGAGCGGAATCGTCCGTCGGGTCCCGGCAGGGTTCGCTCGCGAAAATACGGCAGCACAAAGCCGGTGAAGACACCGGCGTCGGTGGTCCACGACAGCATCGCCATCGGCTGGCCGAGTTTGTCTTCGCCGTCGATGTTCTCGACCTGATCGGTCTGGTTGATGATGTCGACCAGATGCACCGATTCGGTCACGCCCCAGAACACGCGGCTGACGCCCAGGCGCAGATCGAAATTGCCGAAGCGCTGCTGCAGCGCGAGCTCGCGCAGATCCACATGGCTGCGTTCGCTGTCGAGCGAATCCCAGCGCGCGAATGGCGTGAGCGTGGCGCTGGTATTGCGGCTCCACTCGACATACAGCTCTGGCTCGATCGACAGCGACGCGCTGGCCGCAGCGTCGCTTTGTCCGGCATACGACGGGTCGTGCAGGTAGCTACGACCCTCGGCAGACAGTGCCGCGCTGAACTTGGTGCGCGACTCGTCGGCGGCAACGCTGGCAGACGCCAGCAGCAGCACGCCGCCGAGTGCAACGGCCCGGGTTGGATTCATCGGCAGGGCCCCGGATTCAGCGCGCGTTCTTCAGGCTCGCCTGATCGAAATCGCGTTCGCTCAGACCGCTGCCGAAGACGTAGTTCTTGAACAGCAGGCTGGTCGATTTGCCGGTCTGGTGATTGACCATGTCCATGCGGCCCGGGCGCCAGTGCTTGTTCAGATACTGCTGATAGTCCTTCGCGGACAGCGTCTTCAGCAGACTTTGCTTGCGATCGTAGAATTCGACTTTCTGTACGCGGTATTCGGCCTGGTCGATCCACGCCACCTGCCGCGTGTAGCCGGAGTCCGGATCAACCGGTACGCGTTCGATCACGAAGCAGCTTACGCCGTCGATCGCTTCATCGCGCAGCCAGGTGTAGCTGTACTTCTCGATTTCCTGCGAGCCCATGTCTTCGTAGGCAAACTCGCTGCCCATGAAGGGGCCGGACTTGTTCTTTCCGGCGATGCGCTTGACGCGCTTCAGTGCCGGCAGATACAGCCAGCGGTCGTCGTCACCGGTCTTGTGCGAGAACGTCAGCAGCGCGGTGCCTTCGACGTCCTTGGGCTGATCGAAAATGATCATCGACTTGTCGCCGTCACCGGCCACTTCAAGAGACTTCACGCGGATCTCGCGCGAAGCTTCATCGCCGGCACGATTGCGCAGGATCATCTCCATCGTCGCCGAGCTGTCGCCATAGCCCTGGTCGCGCCGGTCGGCCTCGGTGGCGATGGCCAGACCCTGTTCGGCAGGTGTCGCTGCGTGCGCTGGCAGGGCGGCGCTCATCGCCGCGGCCGCAAGCCAGAGCGATGGCAGCAGGCTGGGAATACGCATGATCGGTTCTCCTCGGAGCAATGGGGGTTTGTAAGCTGACAGTGCCGGCCGCGCTCAGCCGAGCGGCTGCGGCGGACGCAGTGATTCCAGATAGTCTTCGAGACCGCGCATGGCGGCGTCGAAAAATTCGGGCGATTGCTTGGCCTTGGCCAGTCCGACTGACCCTTCGGCGATACTGATGATGATTGCCGAGACCTGTTCGGCATCGACGTCGCTGCGGACCGAACCATTGGCCTGACCGCGGCGCACGCCGCCGATGATGCCTTCGTGCCAGTCGTGCAGGATCTGCTGCAGGCGCTCGCGAAAGCCGAGGTCCAGCGGCGACATTTCGTTGATCAGATTGTTGAACGGGCAGCCGTACAGCAGCGCCTGTTCCGAGCGCTCGCGTGCGAGTTCCCGGCACAGCCGGAGTGCCGCATCAATGACGTTGTCGGCTTCAAGGATCGGTTTCCACAGGGCTTCGACCCAGGGGCGCACGATCTCATCGACGACTGCGTAGCCCAATGCAGTCTTGCTGCCGAAGTGATGGTACAGCGCACCCTTGGTGACGCCGCTGGATTCGAGAATGGCGTCGAGGCTGGCAGCGCGAAAGCCGGAACGATGAATCTCGTCGAACGCGCACTGCAGCAGTTGCTGCCGCGTCAGGTCGGGCTGACGCCGCACGCCGGCCTTGGCCGGAGATTTAGCTGAATGCAGCGATGATGCTTGCTTGGCGGTGCTGGCCTTCATCGGGCCCTCCCATTACATACCGCCTAGTATGTCGTTGCGCCCGCCCCTGTCAAACGCCGCGTTGCGGAACACCGCGCGGTGCCGGGCCTCGGCTGTGCTAATAATGCGGCATCCGTCGGGAGCCTGGGTTATGGATGCGCAGCAACGGATTGTCGAACTGGTGCGTGCCGTCGAGGCGCGTGGACCGCTGGATGCCGCGGCGGTGCTCGGTCGCGAATCGGTCGAAGTGGTCGCGGCGGTGCTACAGGCGCTGACGCCAATGCGCGCACGTGATATCGCCGCGCATCTGCCGGCATCGTTGCGTGACAGCGTGACGCCGGACACTGCCGCCGGCTTGAGCGTGTCGATCCCCAATACCGTGGGCGAGCTGATGGAGCCGGCCTTGGGCGTGTTGCCGGACAGTGTCAGCGTGCAGGATGCGATTGCGTTCCTGAGGGCTTCCGATCAGGCGCGACGCATCACCTATCTGTATGCGGTCGACGCCGACGAGCGCCTCAGTGGCGTGGTGGTCATCCGCGATCTGCTGTTGTCGCGGCCGGAGCAGCCGCTGTCCGAGGTGATGCTGGCCGAGCCGTTCTCGTTGACCGCGACGACCGGAATCAGTGACGCGATCGATGCCGCCTTGCACCGGCACTATCCGGTGTATCCGGTGGTCGATGCCGACGGGCGTCTGCAGGGCGTGATCCGCGGCTGGCAGCTGTTCGAACGTCAGGCGGTCGAAATCACGGCGCAGAGCGGCCGCATGGTCGGTATCGACGGCGCCGAGCGCGTCTATACCGGATTTGCCGAAGCGCTGCGGCGGCGGCACCCGTGGTTGCAGATCAACCTGCTGACGGCGTTTCTGGCGGCGCTGGTTGTCGGCTCGTTCGCTGACACCATCGCGCAGGTTGTGGCGCTGGCAGCCTTTCTGCCGGTGCTGGCTGGCCAGAGCGGCAACACCGGTTCGCAGGCGATGGCGATCACCTTGCGCGGACTCACGCTGGGGGACCTGGAGGCTGTGTCAGTGGCTTCCTTGCTGCGCAAGGAAGCGCTGCTCGGTGCCATCAACGGCGCGCTGGTGGGAGTGGTGGCCGCCGTCGCAATGTGGGCTTATGCGGCATGGTCGGGGTTTGCCGATGCACCGCAACTGGCGCTGGTGATCTGGCTGGCGATGGTCGGTGCCTGCGTTGCCAGTGGCATCTTCGGTGTGCTGGTGCCGCTGAGCCTGCGGCGTTTCGGCGCCGACCCGGCGACTGCGAGCAGCATCTTTCTGACCACGTTCACCGATATCTTCGGCATGGGGTTGATGCTGCTGCTGGCGGTGTGGCTGGTGCAGTAGTGCTTGCTGCAGCACCGTGACTGCAGATTGGGCACACTATGCGGCACTTATGCGCGCACTCACTCTGATCATGTTGACGCTGCTGGTTGCGGCCTGCGGCAATCCTGGGCCGCGGCGCGGTGCCCCACCCGGATCGATGGATGCTCTGGGGCTCTACAAGGCGAAATTCGAAACGGCCGACACCAGCGGTGACGAGCGGCTGAGCCGCGATGAAGTCGAAGCCGGCCTGCCGGAGCTGCTGCCGCGCTTCGAAACTGTCGATACCGATCACAACAACCTGATTTCGAGCGCGGAGCTGTCGAGCTATCTGGAGTGGCAGCGCATCGTCAAGGCGCCGCCGCTGAAAGCTCAGCGCAATCAATGACGCTGACCGACGTCGCGATCGTCGGCGTCGGCTTTGCCTCTGCGACGCTGTCCGGCGTTGCGGGGCTGGGCGGCGGTACCATCCTGATCGGCGTCTTCTACGCGGTAGGAATGGCCCCGGCAGAGGCGGTGCCGCTGTTTGCCGCGGTGCAATTCGTTTCCAACAGCTCGCGCACCCTAGCCTATGTCCGGCACGTCGAGTGGCACGCCGCCGGCTGGTTTCTGCTGGCGGCATTGCCGGCAACGTTCATGGTTGCGCCGTTTGTGGCCCACATCGATGTCAACTGGGTGCGTCTGATCCTGGCCGGGCTGATCCTGGCCTCACTGGTGCCAACGCAGGCGGTGCGCAAGCCGCTGGGCGCGCGCCCAGCGTTTGTCATGGCGGGACTGCTCAATGGCTCGATCGGCATGTTTGTGGGTGCCACCGGCCTGATCGTCGGGCGGCTTTTTTTCAGGCCGGATTGGCGCAAGGAAACCACCATTGGCACGCTGGCCCTGACCCAGATGCTCGGGCATGGCTTGCGCGTGGTCGCTTACGGCTGGGTTGGATTCAATGCCTTTGCGCGACCGCTGTTGTTGCTGCTGTTGTGCCTGTCTGTGATCGGCGGCACCGCGCTGGGCAAGCGCTTGAACGGGCGTGTCAGCGAACAGCAGTTTGCGCGCCTGTTCAGGGTGATTCTCGTCGTGTTGTCGCTGAAGCTGGCCTACGACGGTTCCATCGGACTGTGGGAGCAATGAAGTGATGAGCCTGAAACTGGATGCGGCCCAGGTCGAAGCCGCGATCCGTGGCGGTTTGCGCGCGGCCGATCGCAGCGGGCTGCGGGTCGAGGCGGTCAGTGAGGGCTACGCCCGCGTACGGATTCCGTTTGACGACGGCATGCTGCGTCCGGGCGACGTGATTTCCGGCCCGACGCTGTTCATGGTGGCGGACTCGGCGATGTACGCCCTGGTGCTGGCGCACGTCGGGCCGCAGCTGATGGCGGTGACGGCCAACTTCAACATGAATTTTCTGAACAAGGCGCGACCGGGGGACGTGATTGGCGAGGCGCGTTTGCTGAAGCTGGGGCGGCGACTGGTGGTGATGGAAGTCGCGCTGAAGATCGGTGATGACCCGACCGTGGTTGCGCACGTCACCGGCAGCTATGCGCTGCCGCCGGCCTGACACAGCCCTGCCACTTTTCGCAGGGCCCACAAAATACACCGCACCGGCCTGCGCCGATGCGGTGTGATGTGTCCGCAGACGTCCTACTCGATAACCTTCAAAACCACGCGACGGTTTTCCGCGCGGCCGGCTTCGTCGTCGTTGGAAACGATCGGACGTGATTCGCCGTAACCGACCGGCTGCATGCGGTCACCATCGACGCTCTGACCTTCCAGATAGGCTTTGACCGCATTGGCGCGCCGCTCGGACAGGCCGAGGTTGTAGGCGTCCGAACCGGTGTTGTCGGTGTGCCCTTCGACGTCGACCTTGATGCCCTTGTAGGCATTCAGCGTCGCGCCGACCTGATTCAGGATCTCGCGCGCTTCCGGCGTCAGGCGGTCGGAGTCGAACTCGAAGGTGACGCCGCGCAGGATGAAGCTCTGATCAACCGCGCAGCCGTTTTCGTCGACCTGCTCGCCAGGGCGCGGACGACGGCAGTCGCCGGTCAGGGCGCATCCATTCGGCAGCACCTTGGCGCCCGGCGGTGATTGCGGGCATTCGTCCATGTAGTCGGGTACGCCGTCGCCGTCGGAGTCCAGCGGGCAGCCGTCGGCGCCGACCGATACACCCTGTGGCGAGTTCGGGCACTTGTCCTTGTAGTCGGGCACGCCATCGCCGTCAGTATCGGTCAGCGGGCAGCCGTCCGGACCGACCTGGCTGCCGGCCGGAGTGCCGGCGCACTGATCGAGACTGTCCGGCACGCCGTCGCCGTCGCCGTCGGCGTCGAGCGGGCATCCGTTGGCGCCGACTGCCACACCCTTGGGCGTGTTCGGGCACTCGTCCATGGTGTCGGGTACGCCGTCGCTGTCGGTATCCAGCGGGCAGCCGCGGCTGTCGACCGCTGTCCCCTGCGGCGTGTTCGGGCACTTGTCGTTGCGGTCGCGCACGCCGTCGCCGTCGCTGTCGAGGCCGGCACCGCCGAAGAAGTAGCGCAGACCCAGGCCAACGTTGTGCGACTGGTGTTCGGTGCTGACATCGCCGCCGTCGGAGGTCTCGAACGTCGGGTCGTCAGCCGTGACGAAGCGATAGTCCAGCGACAGCATCATGTGCTCGTTGATGTTGACGCCGACGCCGGCGCCGAGCTGGTAGGTCAGACCGCCATCGTTCTCGTCGAGATCGCCGGAGACCTGCGTGTCCTGATAGCCGAGGCCGGCGCCGACGTAGGGAATCACCGGGCCGCCGAAGTCGAGGTCGTACCAGACGTTACCCATGAAGCGCAGTGCGCGCAGGGAATTGTTGCTGCTGTTGGTCTGCGAGGCGCCGGCCAGTTCCAGCGTGACCGCATCCCAGTCGCTCTCGGTGTAGGCCAGGCTGAACTCGGGGCGCAGGCCGCCTTCGAACAGATAGCCAACGGTCATCTCCCCGGTAAAGCCGTCCTTGAACGTGACCAGGGTGCGGAAATTCTGGTCGGCAGTCGGATCGATCGCCTCACTGCCGGGAATGTCCGGGCCCAGCAGTCCCAACAGGCAGCCATCCGGTCCGGTGCCGCCGAGCGCCCCGATCACGCTGCCAAGGCCGAGCAGGTCGCCGAGCAGGCAGTTGCGGGTGGGATCGGTTGCCGGTGTGCCGGCGGTGCCGGGAACGAAGGTGTTGCCGTCGGAATCCGACGTCATCGTGTAGTAGGCGTCGAAGCCGTAGTACCAGCCGGCCTCGTAGGCTGAGGCGGCATGCGTGAACAGTGTGCCCAGTACAGCGGCGAAGGCAAAAGCGAAGGACTTGGCGGTGTGGCCAATCACTTTGCGGGAAGGCATGTGAACCATCCTATTCAGCGTAAAAATCATGAGGGGAGAAGCGCGTTTTCCCGCGAGCGGGCGCAGGGCGGCGGCTAGCCTACAGGGAAGGTCACGCCGCCGCTATATGGCGATTGCTCGCTATCTGCGAAGTCCTACACGTTCGGGGAAAACCGCTGAATTTTCTGTGGACTTCAGTCCGCCAGCAGGCGCCCGCGGGTCTCGATCACCCACGGCGTCAGCAACACGCCAACGGCTGGGATAACGCCGACCCAGAACAGGATCTGCACCGCACTGCTCGCACCCTGCGAGGCGATCACGCCGACCAGAAAGGGGCCGCCGGCTGCGATCACGCGGCCGACGTTGTAGCAGAAGCCCGATCCGGTTGCGCGCAGCCGCGTCGGGAACAGTTCCGGCAGGTAGTAGGTGAAGCTGCCGAACACGCCGAACACCGAGACGCCGATGGCGGCATACATGTACAGCCGCGCGACTGCGGGCAGCGCGTCGCTGAATGTGACAAAGATCGACAGTGCGGATGCCGCGAAGTAGATCCCGAACATCGGGCGGCGGCCGATACGCGTTGCAATCGGAATCGTCAGCAAAGTGCCGATGAGGCCACCGAGGTTGAAACACGCCGTAGCGGTGTACTTCCAGTTCTCGACCAGTGCCAGCGTCGCACTGCGATCCAGACCGCGGCTGGCGGCTTCGGTCTGTGCCAGATGAGACACCACGACCGGGATGAAGGCGTTACAGCTCCACCAGGTCAGCAACGCGACCACGGCCATCATCACGCCACTGAGGGTGATGCGGCGAAATTCCGGACTGAACAGCTCGGCCAGTCGCGGCGGTGCGGCGGCCGCTGCAACCTGCTTCCAGCGATCCGGCTCCTTCAGGAACACACGCACCACTGAAGCGGCGGCGACCGGAATCAGGCCGAACAGGAACACGTAGCGCCACGACACTTCCGGCTGGTCCGCCAGCCAGTTTCCAGCGACCTGCATGTTGACGAAGGTGGCGAGGAAAAGGCCCATCGGTGCGGCGGTGTACAGCAGCGCGCCGGCGGTCACGCGCTTGTTCTCGGGGACGACCTCGGCCACCATCGATGCGCCCGCTGCCCACTCGCCGCCGATGCCCAGCGAGGCGACGATGCGGAACACCAGCAGCACCCAGATGTTGGGAGCGAACGCGCAGGCCGCGGTGCCGACCGCGTACATTGTCATCGTCAGCAACAGCGTGCGTCGGCGCCCGATGCGGTCGCAGACCAGACCGAACAGGATGCCGCCTGCGGCCCAGCCGAGCAGTAGTACCGAGGTCAGCAGGCCGGTCCAGAACAGCGTCGCCTGCTTGGCTTCGGGCGAGCCGATCGGCAGATTCAGCAGGGTCGGCACGCAGTTGGGTGCGACGTAGTTGAAAAGCAGGCCGTCGAACACATCGAAGCCCCAGCCGAGCCACGCGGCAAACAATACGGTCCACTGATAGCGGCTCAAGCCCAGCATGATGATCCCCCGGAACAGAATGTGTGCATCCCCGGCCGCGATTGTAGCGGCAGGACTTGGCGGCGTGCGGCGATCAGCGCCGTGGGCGCATACACTGCGTGGGTGCAATGGAGAGGTGAGATGAAAGTTCTGATCGGACTGTGTGTGGCGCTGTTGATTGGCGGGTGCGATGGTGCGGATCGCAGCAATCAGCCGGTGCCGATGGCAGAGCAGGGACGCGAGGAGACCCAGGGCATCCGCAATACCGAAGCGATCGGTTACGCCGGGGATGCGATTGCGGACAAGGTCGATACGGCGCTCGACGCCAACGATCAGCGCAAGGAACAGCTCGACGCCGAGATCGACGCACAGACCGAGTAGGGTGGGTCAGGCGCGCAGCGCCGTAACCCACCGGATTCGGTGCCGCTGCGGTGTACGCGCTGGCGCCGTCATGGCACCGATGGCGAGCGCGCAAGCCGGACCAAAGCCGACCCGCGGCCCGAGTTACAGCGCCGGCGGTGCGTGTTCGCGGTGATGCACCAGGATGCGGCGATAGGCGTCCGGGTCCTTGATATGCACGACGTCGCCTTCGCGCGGAAAAGTCCAGTCGTACAGGCGTGACAGCCAGAAGCGCAGTGCGGCCGCACGCAGCACCAGCGGCCATGCCTCACGCTCGGCGTCATCGAGTTCGCGTCGCGCGCTGTAGGCCGATACCAGCGCGCGCCAGCGCGCCGGATTGAGCTGGCCGTCGGCGTCGAAGCACCAGTCGTTGGCGGTGATCGCCAGGTCGTACAGCAGCGCGTCGTTGCAGGCGTAGTAGAAGTCGATCACGCCGGTCAGACGTTCGTCGACAAACAGCACGTTGTCGCGGAACAGGTCGGCGTGGATCACGCCTTGCGGCAGAGTCGACAGATCAAAGCGTGCCTGG
>JBFFJL010000012.1:0-20157 GCA_041555955.1 Nevskiaceae bacterium | reverse complement strand
ATCCCTGACGCTGATCGTCGCAAGATCACTTCGGAGAATGGCCTGAGTGTGTTCGGTTTGAAATAAGCGGCGCGTGGTTGTTCAGCCGCGCAAGCAAACGGCCCGCATGTAGCGGGCCGTTTGTCATGAACGCCTAGAGTTCCGTGTCGATGCCCGATCAGTTGCCTGCAGCTGACGGCTCGGCGTCGGATTCTGTGGCTGAAGCGTCATCGGCCGCAGGCGCGGCGATGCTGTCCGGTGCGGCACCAGGCGCGGGCGTTGGCGCCGGTTGCGGCAGTGCCAACAACTTGTCCGCGTCCGCCTTCGACAGGGTGTAGCGCACGCCATAAGCGGGACTGTCGATCACCAGCTGCGGTTCGGTTTCGATCAGGCGCAGCATGATTTCTCCGTCGGCGAGCACCAGGCGGATCGGCTTGCCGACGTCGCCGGCATCGGCCGGCCGCGCTGCGTTCCACATCGCACGGGCGCTGGTCCAGGCGCTGACGAACTGACTCAGCTGATCGGTGCTGGCGTCGCCGTGACCTTCGGCAACCCAGGCACCGCTGCTGCGGTCGACCACCAGCCCTGGCACTTCGATGCGCTGGATCTGCGCATCCTTCGGCAGCAGGTCCTTGGAGACCAGATCCGAATAGTCGGCGTCCAGCGCCGCGCTGGGCGGATCGGACACCAGGGCGACGGCGTCGCCGTGCTTGATGTAGCGACGGAACTTGATCGGCTCGGCGTCACCGAAGGCCAGCGCCTGATCGTTCAGCGTGATCGTGTACTGCGGTGGATCGAGCTTGAGTTCCTTCTGGTCCACTTCACTCAGCGCCAGACTGCGTTCGACGTCGAGCCTGGCCAGACCGACCAGGCTGCTGACCTCGAACGGATCGGTCGGTGCGTCGACCGGCGCGGTCAGGCGCCAGTTGCCGTCCTGCTTGCTCAGCTTGATCTCGGGCGTGCCGGGATGCGCAATGCTGATCGACGTCACCGCGTCCTGCGACAACGACGTCAGCGGGGGCAGTTTTTCCGGCTGGTCGCGGCCCACCCAGACCGCGACCGCGAGGCCGACCACTGCGGCGAACAGACCGATGTTGAGTTGCATGCGTTTCATGGCGTGCTCCTCTATTTGCGCCGGCGGATCGCCCAGCGGGTGACGCCGAAGCCGATCAGCAGCAGCGGCAGCACGCCGATGAAGCCTGCCCAGATCATGATCGAGGCCCAGCCCGGCAGATACAGCTGCGTGTCCGGGGCTTTCTTGATGTCGATGTTGAGCTGCGCGTCGCGGCTGGCCAGCCATTGCACGATGTTCAGGCCGAGCTGCTGGTTGCCGAGTTCGCCGATGTAGGCATCGGACAGGAAGTCGGCATCGCCGATCAGCGCAACGCGCTGTGGACGACTCTTGTCGTCGACCGCCGGCGTGTTCTCGTCGCCGCTCGTCGCCGCGTCAGCCTTGCCCGCATAGGTGCGGGTCAGGGTCATGCCGATGTTCAGCGGACCTGGGATATCGGTCGGGTCGAGTTGTACCCGGCCGGATTCGATATCGCCGGTTTCCAGCCATGCCGATTCGGACGTCTGCAACATCGGCTGTGCGCTCCAGCCGGCAACGGCGCCGGTGCTCACCAGCGAACGCACCAGCGGAAACAGGGTGACCATGTCCAGACCCTGCGTCACCGGATTTGGCGGATACCCGACCGCAGCGAAGAAACCCGGGTGGCCGGTGCCGAGGATCTGGTATTCCGGCAGGATCGCGTAGCCGTTCTGCCATTCGATGCCAATGTCCCTGGCCAGGTCGTCCATGCCGGCCGGAAAGTCCGGATCGGCCAGCCACAGCAGATTCCCGCCGTTCTTGACGTATTCGCGGACGATCTGGATTTCGCCGTCCAGCAGCTTGGAGCTGGGCGAGGCGATGACCAGCGCGCTGGTGTTGTCCGGGATGCTCGGATTCGCCACCAGATTCAGGCCCTGCACCTTCAGACCTTTGTCCTTGAGGGCCTGCGCAAAGCGTGCGTAGGTGGTCGGGCCTTCGCCGGTGGTGGGGCGCTCGCCATGGCCTTCAAGGAAGACGACGTACTGCTCGCCGGAATAGGACAGCCGCTGCAGCGCAGTGGTGATCGCCTGCTCGGTGGTCTGGCGCAGATTTTCGCGTCGGCCCTGGTATTCGACGACGACTTCACCGACGAAGTTGATATTGAATTCGCGGACCTTCTGCGGCGAGGCGCTGGGGTCGACGAACTGGATCTCGATATCGGACTTTTCCCTCTTGTACTTGACGAGGTCTTCCTCGACCGCGCGGCGCGAGTCGGCGCCGCTGGGCTCGAATACATAGAAGGTCACCGGGTCCTTCATCGAGTCGAGCAACTGCACGCTCGCCGCGGTCAGGGTGTTGCGCTTGTTGGCGGTCCAGTCCAGTTCGGTCTTGAAGCGCACCGACAACACGCCGAGCAGCACGATCACGGCGAGGAACAGCGCGCCACCGACCAGCTGTTGAATCAGAGTCTGTTTCTTGTTCATGTGGTTTGGCCCCCGATCAATTGCGTTCCATGTCCAGGCGCAGCACCGCGAGCCACAGGAACAGCGCGGAGAACAGGACGTAGTAGATCGCGTCAGCGGTGTCGAAGACGCCGCGGCGCAGGCTTTCGTAGTGATCGATCAGCGACAGGTACGAGAACACTTCCTTGAACGGAATGCTGTCGTTGTAGCCGAGGATGTTGATCAGCCACACGACCAGCAGCAGGCCGAAGCTGCCCACCGCGGCGATGGTCGGTTCGCGTGTCAGCGACGACACGAACAGACCGGCGGCACCGAAGGCCATCATCAGCAGAAACAGGCCGAACAGGCCCGCGGCGATGCGGCCCCAGTCCAGATCGGTCGACCAGTTCAGCGCCAGCGGCATCAGGGCCATCAGCACCACGATCGCGGCGATGAAGCCGAGCAGACCGACAAACTTGCCGAGCACGATTTCGGTCAGCGACACCGGCGCGGAGAACAGCAAGGTGATGGAGCCGGATTTCCGTTCTTCCGAAAACAGCCGCATTGTCATCAGCGGCATGATCAGCAGCAGCAGGATTGTGGCGAAGCCGTAGAGCGAGCCGCCGATGTAATCGGAGACGCCGAACTCTTCGCCGCTGCCCGGGTTGTTGGCGAACTCGACCAGAAGGTTGATGAAGACGAATCCCATGATGAACTGCACGATCGCGAGCACCGACCACGCCAGCGGCGACAGGAAGATGCGGCGCATCTCGTAGCGTGCAATGTTGAAAATGTTGCTCATGCGGCGCTCCTGACGTCGTCGCCGGAAGTCAGCTCGACGAAGATTTCTTCCAAGGTGTGCGTTTCGGCGCTGAGTTCGTACAGGCCCCAGTTGCCCTGGGACGCGGCTTCGGCGATCGCATCGCGCGGATCGGCGTCGGCTGCGCAGCTGCAGCGGAACTGACCTTCTCCCAATGCAGTTACCGACTTGATGCCGGCGATCCCGGCCAGTGCGCCCTGTTCCGGCGCCCGGCGCAGACCGACCCGCACGTTGCGGAAGCGATCCGAGCGGGTGGCTTCGAGCGAGTCGTTATAAACCACGCGGCCGCGCGCGATGATGATCACGCGCCCGCACACCGCCTGTACTTCCGGCAGGATGTGGCTGGACAGGATCACGCTGTGATTCTGGCCGAGCTGGGTGATCAGGCTGCGAATTTCGCGGATCTGGATCGGGTCGAGGCCCACAGTGGGTTCGTCGAGCACCACCACCGGCGGACGGTGAATGATCGCCTGCGCGATGCCGACACGTTGCTGGAAACCCTTGGACAGATTGCCGACCAGACGACTGCCGACTTCGGTCAGGCCGCAGTCGCGCTTGGCCGAGTCCACCGCAGCGTCGCGGTTGGCCTTGGCCACGCCGTGCAAGGTCGCGCAGTAGCGCAGGTACTCGTCGACGGTCAGCTCCGGATACACCGGCGGCTGCTCCGGCAGGTAGCCCAGCGAGCGCTTGGCCGCCTTGGCGTCGTCGTGCATCGACTTGCCGCCGATCAGCACTTCGCCGGCGCTGGGCGCCAGGTTGCCGGTCAGCATCTTCATTGTGGTGGACTTGCCGGCGCCGTTTGGCCCGAGCAATCCCAGAATCTCCCCCTTCCGCAGCGTCAGACTCAGATTGTCGACAGCTACAGTCGGTCCATACCGGCGCGTCAGTCCGCGCGCCTCGATCAGGACTTCGCTTTCCATGATTTCCTTATTCTTGAGGTGAAGGAAAAAGACAGCGCAGCCTGTGACAGGCTGCAGCTTGATGAGTTCCGACGGTCGGCGATTCTATGCTGTCGCGCTCGCGTCCGTGCGGTTGGCGATGCGGGCACCATTCCTATCCATAGAAGCGCGGCTGACCGGGTGGGCGTCGGCGATAGCGCTTGTAGCTCCACCAATACTGCTGCGGCCAGCGCCGGATCACCGACTCGACGCCGCGATTGAGCGCAGCAACGCCGGTTTCCGGGTCGGCGACCTCGGCCGGCGCCGGCATCAGGTGCAGGGCGTAGCCACGGCCGTGCGGGCGGCGCTCGGCAATGCAGAACCACACCGGAGCGCCACTGCGCGCTGCCAGTTTGCTGACCAGCTCGGTGGTGTGAGCGGGAATGCCAAACAGCGGCGCAAACACGCCGGAACCCGGCGGGGGATCATGATCCGGCAGAATGCCGATCATTTCCTTGTTCTTCAGTGCGGCGAGCAAACTTTTCACGCCGGCGCCGGTGGTCGGCACCAACGACGCGCCCAGGCGCGAACGGCCCTCGCGCACCAGCGCGTCGAACGCGCCCTTCTGCGGCTTGTACAGCGAGGTCATCGGACCGTTGGCCGCGCAGAACAAACCGGCCAGTTCCCATGCACCGATATGCGGACACAGCCAGATCACGCCTTTGTCCTGCGCCCGCAGCGCTTCAAGCTGGCGCCGTGCATCGGCATCGTCGAGCCACGCCCGCAACTGCGTTTCGCGACCGAACCACAGCACCGGCGCCTCGATGATGGCCTGCAGCATGTGCACCAGACTGCGTCGCTCGACTTGGCGCCGCTGCATGGCATCCAGCTCCGGCAGGCAGCGTTCCAGATGCAGACGGGTGATCTGCCGTTGACGATTGGGCAGCCATCCCAGCACGGTGCCGAAGACCGCGGCGATGCCGTGTAACCAGCGCAGCGGGACATGGCCGAGCAGGGTCAAGAGGCGGCGCAGCACGGTCCGGGTCCAGACGGACTTCATGGCGCGCGATTTTGGCCGGGGCGACGGCCAAAAAAAAGCCCGGCAAATGCCAGGCCTGAATTTAGGGAGGAAAAACCATGTGTATTGCCGCTGCGATACGATGGCGCAAAGCACCGACAACACCCCCGCAGTGTGCGGATCGCATGCGGCGCTGGATGTCGGCGCAGCCACCACCGACCCCGTAAGAAATTTCTGATATTGAATGATCGGTTTATTGCAGAGGGTGAGCCGGGCCGAGGTCCGGATCCAGGGTGAGATCGTCGGGCAGATCGGGCCGGGTGTGCTGGTGCTGGTCGGTGTTCAGCGCGGTGACGGTGCAGCGCAGATGGAGCGCTTGCTGGAGCGCCTGCTGACGTATCGGGTGTTTGCGGACGAGGCCGGGCGCATGAACCGCAGCCTGCGCGATACCGGCGGGGGCCTGCTGCTGGTGCCGCAATTCACCCTGGCGGCGGATACCGGCACCGGCACGCGCGCGGGCTTTTCACGCGCGGCTGAACCGGCACTGGCACAGGCGCTGTTCGAGGCGCTGGTGGAGCGCGCCCGGCAGGCGCATCCCGAGGTGGCGGCCGGGCGATTCGGCGCGGACATGCAGGTCGGCCTGGTCAATGACGGTCCGGTCACGTTCTGGCTGGAGGCGCGCTGACGGCGACGGCTGTGGCCGCGGCAGCGGCTCGTGGGCCGATTCCGCCCCCTGGCCCGGCGTCGTCGGGGCCTCGAATCCGGGCGGTCCAGACGGGAAACCTGAACGGTGGTTCAAATCCGCTCAGGCCGGGAGTACCATTGGCGCCCCTTTTGCCCGGGCCGGCCATGCCAGCACGCACTGCCAGCGTCGAACGCGTCACTCAGGAGACGCAGATTCGCGTCGAGGTCAACCTCGACGGGACCGGCGTTGCGCGTTTCGAAACCGGCATTCCGTTCCTCGACCACATGCTGGACCAGGTGGCGCGACACGGTCAGATCGACATCAAGGTCGAGTGCAAGGGGGATCGCCACATCGACGATCACCACTCGGTCGAGGATATCGGCATCACGCTGGGGATGGCGATCGACAAGGCTGTCGGCGACAAGAAGGGTCTGGTCCGTTACGGCCATAGCTATGTGCCGCTGGACGAGGCGCTGTCGCGCGTGGTCATTGACCTGTCGGGTCGCCCGGGGCTGGAGTACTGCCTGGAATTCCCGCGTGCGCGCATCGGTGAATTTGACGTCGACCTGTTCCGCGAGTTCTTCCAGGGCTTCGTCAACCACTCGAAGTCCACCTTGCACATCGATAATCTGCGCGGGCGCAATGCCCACCACATCATTGAAACCGTGTTCAAGGCGTTCGGCCGTGCGTTGCGCATGGCCGTGTCGGTCGACCCGCGCATGGGCGACCGCACGCCGTCGACCAAGGGCAGCCTCTAGTTCGGCCGTTCCGGTCGACGATCCACCTGCGACACCACTCCCTTATGGCAGCAGCAATCGGCGTCATTGACTACGGCATGGGCAACCTGCATTCGCTCGGCAAGGCGCTGGAGCGCGTGTCGTCGTCGACGCGCGTGGTCATCAGCTACGACCCTGAAGAGTTGCTCGCCTGCGACCGTATCGTGCTGCCGGGTGTCGGCGGCGTGCGCGAATGCATGAACGAGCTGCGCCGGCTCGAACTCAACGAGATGGTGGTCGAAGCCGCGCGGACCAAGCCGATGCTGGGTATCTGCCTGGGCATGCAGGTGATGCTGGAGTGGAGCGACGAGAACGAGGGCGTGCCGGCGCTGGGACTGTTTCCGGGCAAGGTTCAGCGCTTTCCCGAGCCGCCGGCCGACGCGACGGAGCGGCTGAAAGTGCCGCACATGGGCTGGAACCAGGTCAAACAGTCGCGCCCGCATCCGATTTGGGCCGGAGTGCCGGATCAGTCCTGGTTCTATTTCGTGCACAGCTATTTCGCCAATCCGCTCAATCCGGAACATGTGCTGGGCACCGCTGAATACACGCATGAATTTGCCGCCGCGATTGCGCGCGACAACATCGTGGCGTTCCAGTTTCACCCGGAAAAGTCACAAAACCTGGGCATGATGCTGCTGGCCAACTTTACCCAGTGGGCCCCGTAGACCGCGTATATCGTTAAGATCGCCCGACAACGGCCCGCGCCCGAAGGATTCAGCGGCTTGCCAGCGCTGCACCAATTGAGGCAGAGTTGAGTCCAGTCAGGAAACCGACGAAACGCTTCTTGCCAAGCACGGGCCGACATCCAGTTCACTACCGCCTCCACCTGACCATAGCCGCAGTCCGATGCTGTTGATTCCCGCGATTGATCTCAAGGGTGGCCAATGCGTACGTCTACGCCAGGGCCGCATGGATGATGTGACCGTCTTTTCCGGCGATCCGGCGACGATGGCCAAAAAATGGGCCGATGAGGGCGCAGAACGGCTGCATGTCGTCGACCTCGACGGCGCCGTCAAGGGCCAGCCGATCAACATCAAGGTGGTCGAGGAGATCGTTGCGGCGATCGATATCCCGGTCCAGGTCGGCGGCGGCATCCGTGACGAAGAGACGGTGCAGCGCTACCTGAATTCAGGGGTGCAGTACGTCATCATCGGGACCAAGGCGGTGAACGCGCCGCATTTCCTGCACGACCTCTGCCTGGAATTCCCGCGCCACATCATCGTCAGCCTGGACGCCAAGGACGGGCGCGTCGCCCTCAACGGCTGGGCCAAGCTGACCGGTCACGACGTCATCGAAACCGCAATTCACTGCGAGCGCGACGGTGTCGAGGCGATCGTCTATACCGACATCGCGCGTGACGGCATGTTGCAGGGCTTCAATGTCGAAGCCACGCGCAACCTCGCCCGCTCGCTGAAGACGCCGGTGCTGGCCTCCGGCGGCGTCAGCAGCCTGGACGATATCCGCGCGCTGGCCGAGCTGGAGCCCGATGGTGTCGCCGGTGCCGTGATTGGCCGTGCGATCTATGAAGGGCAGCTCGATTTCAAACAAGCGATGAAGATCGCCCGCGGCGGCTGATCCACCGTTCAGCTGCGCTCGTCGATCCGTTCACGCTGCGTCCGCGCTCGCTCCTCTCTTTTCGCTGGGTTCCCATGCTCGCCAAACGCATCATTCCCTGCCTGGACATCGACCGCGGTCGTGTGGTCAAGGGCGTCAAGTTCGAGGATGTCCAGGACGCCGGTGACCCGGTGGAAGTGGCGCGCAAGTACGATTATCAGGGCGCGGACGAGCTGGTGTTTCTCGACATCACGGCCAGCCACGAGGACCGGCCGACCTTGTTTCACACGGTCGAGCAGGTCGCGCGCGAAATCTACATTCCGCTGACCGTGGGCGGTGGTGTACGCAGCTGTGCCGACGTTCGTGCGCTGCTGTCGGCCGGCGCCGACAAGGTCAGCATCAACACCGCCGCAGTCGAACGCCCGGAGCTGGTGACCGAGGCAGGTGGTCGCTACGGCGTGCAGTGCATCGTTGTGGCGATCGACGCCAAACGCGTCAACAAGAAGAAAGAGCCGCTGCGCTGGGAAGTGTTCACTCACGGGGGCCGCCGTGCGACCGGACTCGACGCCATCGAGTGGGCTGCAAAAATGGTCAAGTACGGCGCCGGCGAGCTGCTGGTGACCAGCATGGACCGCGACGGTACCAAGGCGGGCTACGACAACGAGCTGCTGAAGGCGATTTCCGCTGCGGTCCCGGTGCCGCTGATCGCGTCCGGCGGCGTGGGTACGCTGGAACACCTGTATCAGGGATTCAGCGAAGGCTGTGCCGATGCCGTGCTGGCCGCCAGCATTTTTCATCAGGGCACGCATACCGTCGGCGAAGCCAAGGCCTACCTGGAAAACAAGGGCGTCCGCGTCCGTCGCTGAAGCGTCATGACGACTGGCGTACACTGGGCGACTGTCTTCACTCGAACACATGAGCACCTTGACCCAGGCAACAGACGTACTCGACGCGCTGTATCGCGTGCTGGAGTCGCGCAAAGCGGCCGATCCGGCGTCGTCCTATGTGTCCAGCCTGTACGCCAAGGGCACCGACACGATCCTGAAGAAGATCGGCGAGGAAGCTGCGGAAACCCTGATCGCGGCAAAGAATGGAGACGACACTCCGCTGGTGCATGAGTTGGCGGATTTGTGGTTTCACACGCTGGTGCTGATGGCCCATCGGGATCTGCCGCTGTCGCGGCTGACCGACGAGCTGCAGCGTCGCTTCGGTACGTCGGGCCACGCCGAAAAGGCTGCCCGGTCGAAATCATGAGGTAAGGACTATGGGCTCCCTGAGCATTGGACACTGGCTGATCGTACTGGTCATCGTGCTGTTGATCTTCGGCACCAAGAAGTTGCGCAATCTCGGCGGAGACCTCGGTGGCGCGATCAAGAACTTCAAGCAGTCGATGAAGGAAGGCGAAGGCGAAGCCGAGCAATCCATCAATCAGCTGTCATCGAACGCCGACACGACCAAGAAGGTCGAGACGCAGACCCAAAGTCAGACCGACAAGGTCTGAGCGCCGATCCCGGCGCGGCCCCAAGGTCGCAAGTTCCCATGTTCGATATCGGTTTTTCCGAACTGCTGATCTGTTTCATCATCGCGCTGGTCGTGCTGGGACCGGAAAAAATGCCGGGCCTGGCCCGCACGGTGGGGCGCTGGACGGGTCAGGCACGCGGCTATCTGCGTAATCTGACCGCCGAGCTCGATCGCGAAGCCAAGCTGGCCGATCTGAAGCAGCAGCTGGAAGAAGCCAAGCGCGCCGTGCGCGGCGAAACACAATCGCTGCAGGATACGGTCAAGAACGTCGTTGCCGATGTACAGAAAGCGGCCCCGCCGAAGGCGACGGAACCGCCAACGCCGGCACCATCGCCGTCCACTCAGCCGTTGCCCCCACCTGAAGTCTGATCCATGTCCGGCACCGAAGAATCGTCCGCCGAACAGCCCCTGATGACGCATCTGCTGGAGCTGCGCGACCGTCTGCTGAAGATTCTCTACGGCGTCGGCCTAGTGTTTCTGCCGCTGATGTTTTTCGCCAAGGAGCTGTACGCGTGGCTGGCTCAGCCGCTGCTGAGCATGATGCCGGTCGGCACCTCGATGATCGCGACGGAGGTCGCCTCGCCGTTCTTCACGCCCATCAAGCTGGCCGCAATGGTGGCGCTGGTGATCGCGATGCCGTGGGTGCTGTACCAGATCTGGGCTTTCGTCGCGCCGGGGCTGTACAAGAGCGAAAAGCGCCTGGTGGTGCCGCTGATGCTGTCGAGCACGATCCTGTTCTACTGCGGCATCGCCTTTGCGTATTTTCTGGTGATGCCGACGGTCTTTCATTTCGTCATCCAGGTCGCGCCCGAAGGTGTGTCGGTAATGACCGACATCAGCAAATATCTGGACTTCGTGCTGGGCATTTTCATTGCGTTCGGACTCGCATTCGAAACTCCGGTGGCGCAGGTGCTGCTGGTCAAGACCGGATTCGTCACGCCGGCCAAACTCGCACAGAACCGGCAGTACGTGGTGGTTGGCGTGTTTGTGATTGCCGCGGTGGTGACGCCGCCGGATGTCGTGTCCCAGATCATGCTGGCCGTGCCCATGTATCTGCTGTTCGAGCTCGGCATCATCGCCGCCCGCATCCTGGTGCCGGAGAGCCGCGAGGTCGAGCGCCAGCAGGAGCAGTCCTGATGCGGATTCTGGTGGTCGAGGATCACGCCGATCTCGCGGCGACGATCGGTGACTACCTGGCCGCACGCGGACACACCATCGATTTTGCCTACGACGGTCGCAGCGCCTATACGGTGGCGACCGAATCGCAGTTTGACGTGATCGTGCTCGACCGTGTGATGCCGGCGATGGATGGCGCCACGGTCTGTCGGAAACTGCGCAGCGAAGCTGGCGTAACGACGCCGGTCCTGATGCTGACTGCGCTTGATACGGTAACCAACCGGATCGAAGGCCTCGACGCCGGCGCCGATGATTATCTCGTGAAACCGTTTGCGATGGCTGAACTGGAGGCGCGGCTGCAGGCCCTGCACCGGCGTGCCAGCGGCAGCATCGTCAGTCGCAAGCTGATCGTCGGTGATCTCGAATACGACCCGCAGACCCGCGAGGCTCACCGCGCCGGCCAGCCGATTACGCTGAACCCGACGACGCGCAAGCTGCTGGAGTTCCTGATGCGGCAGACCCATCGCGTGGTCAGTCGCGAGGAGCTTGAGCATCTGCTGTGGGGCGACGATTTGCCCGACGGAGATGTCCTGCGCGCGCACCTGCATGTGCTGCGCGCCGCCGTTGACCGGCCATTCACGCACAAATTGCTACATACCGTGCGGGGTGCGGGCTATCGCCTTGCCGACGATGGGGAAACTGCGGAGACATGACTCGACCGCCGAGTGCGCTGCGCCGAAGGCTGACGTGGGCACTGACCGGCTTGACGGTTGCCAGTGCGCTGCTGGTCGGTCTGGCGCTGTGGAGTAGCGACACCTTCATCGAAGATGCCGCCGTGCGTGACCTGATGGAGCGGGAGCTGACGTCGCTGGTGGGTATCGATGCCGGCGGCACGCTTGAAGGCAGTTCCCATGACACGCTGCGCTATTACCGTAACCGCAACCGCAATCTGCCGCCGGAGTTGATCGGCCTGGGGCCGGGATTCCACGAAGAAATCGACATTGGAGAGCGGGAGTTTCATTTGCTCGTCCGGGAAGTCGGCCCCGACGATCTGGCGTATCTGGCTTACGACATTTCCTTTGTTGAGCATCGCGAATTTGCCCTCGGCCTGGCCACGACCCTGGTGCTGCTGGTCGTGGCGCTGGGCGCAGCGGCAATTGCCGGCCGCATCGCCGACCGCACTTTGCGTCCGCTGGATGCCCTGGCGGCGCAGGTTTCGAATCTCGATCCGGAGCGCCGCGGCGTGCGCCTGACGCTCGACAGCCAGGACAACGAGCTGGGCGTGTTCGTCAACGCGATGAACGCCTATATGCAGGAGCTGGACGCGCTGGTCGAGCGCGAGCGTGCGTTCGCTGCCGCAGCGAGTCACGAACTGCGGACGCCGCTGGCGGTGATTCAAGGCGCGGCCGAAACGCTGCAGCTCAGTGCCGATACACCGGCACTCGCACGTATCCGTCGCGCGGTTAGCGATGCCCGTCACGAACTCGACGCCTTGCTGGCGTTGTCGCGGGTACGCGAAACCCCGGTGCATGAAAGCATAGAACTGGTGGCATTCCTCAAGTCAGTGGCGGAGCCATATCGTGCCGGCGCCACTTCAGCCCGGTTGCTGTGGGATGCGCCGGAGCCCGTACAGATCGAGGCGCCGCAGGGCGCCGTTTCTGTCATCTTTTCCAACTTGCTGCGCAATGCGCTGCGTGCCTCGCGGGACGGTACGGTCTGTATACGCGTGCGCGAGCGCTGTATCGAAGTCAACGACGATGGCCCGGGCATCCCGGATGACGAGCTGCTGCACGTGTTTGAACCCCGCTTCCGCGGACGTGATGGCGGATCCGGAATGGGGCTATACATCGCCCGCGTTCTGGCTCAGCGTCTGGGTTGGCGTCTTGAGCTCAGCAACCGCAGTGACGCGCGGGGCGCCTGCGCACGTATGCAATTGTCGCCTCGTAGCCACCGCTGATCGGTGTGGCCGGTGATTTGACCCGGCGTTGACGCAGGGCTCGCTACAACCTCTTCATCCTTGGCAAACGCCGCTATGGACGGAGTGCCCGCCAGCATGCCTCGCAGTCAACGTCATTCAGCCATCCCGGTGAGCGTCGCGTGTGACGCGGCGGACGGGGATGCGGTGCGTGATGGAATGTACTGGTGTGCGAATGATCCGTTTCGTACGCGCTTCTACCAGACCATGTCGTTGATGGCGCCGGAGGCCGAACGCTTCTTCATCGCCAGCATCCGCGATTATCTCGAAGACATCGACGACGCCGATCTGCGCGAGCAGTGCTGTCGCTTCATCCGAGAGGAAGCTCGGCATTCGCGGGTGCACCACAGACTCAATGCGCAGATTCACGCCGGCGTTGCCGATACCGGCGATATGCTGCGGCCTGCGCGACGCTTGCTGGACTGGGTGCAGGATCACGGCTCGCGTCAGTTCCGGTTAGCGCTGACGGTGGCGGGCGAACATCTGTCGGCGATCATGTCGGAGCTGTTTCTGCGCGGTGGCCGGGCGCAGGAAATCAACAACACGCGGATCCGCGAGGTTTATCTCTGGCATGCGCGCGAGGAGATGGGTCACCGTGCAGTCGCCTTCGACCTGCTGCGCCAGCGTGCTCGTTTCAGCTATCCGCAGCGTGCGATGGCCTTGCTGCTGGTCAGTCTGGTCGCGCCGCTGGTGCTGGTGCCACTGTTCATGCGACTGCTGCGCGGCGACTGCGCCGGGCGCCATCTGGCGACCTGGCACCGCGGCCTGGCGTGGCTGGTCGGCTGGCGTCAGTGCGGTCCTGGACCGGGGCATCTGCTGCGCAACTATCTGCACTATTTCCGGCCCGATTTTCATCCGCGCCAGCTTGCCGTACCTGCCTGAACTCCGCGCCGTGCTTACGGCATATCGAATTCCGCACCGATCAGCTGCACCCGACTGACGCTGCCGCGTTGTGGATGCTCAACATCGAACACCCGCACAACCCAGCGCTGGCCGATACGCGTCAGCGCCTGCGCGCGATAGCGCCGGATCACACGGCCGTTCGCGTCCCGCTGCTCGCTCAGCAGGGGCAGGCCGATGTCCACCGCGATGCACGCGCGCAGGCGCCGCGTTCCCGGTGCAGGTTCGTTCAGCTGCACGATCCGGCATTCGTGCTGCAGAACGGTTTGTGTCCCGAGCATGTCGTTCACCGGCCACTGCCATTGCGGGGCCAGGAAATCTGCGAGCGCCAGATCGGTGTCGAACAAGGGCGCGTCGAGCGCTGTCGATGCCAGCGCCTGTTCCGCGTCTTTGCCGTTCTGCGCGGTAATGATCAGCGGCTCTCCGCCGGACGCGACCACGCGCAGGCGCTGGCCGCGCCACGCCGCCGGTGCGGTGGCGAGCACGTCGAAGCGATGCAGCGTACTGCTGTGCGAACCCTTGATCAGCAGACTGATCGGCGTCGGCGCTGCCCCGGTTTCGACCTGCATGCGTACCCGGTAGTCGCCGCTGGGTTGTTGTGCGCTGAGTTGATCGACCAGCGCCTGGGCCTGCGTTACGGCTGCGGTGTCTTCACTCGCCGCGGGTGCGTCAGCCGCCGCCAGCGCCAGCGCCAGAACTAGTCCGCATGCAAGGCCGACGCCGGTTTGAGGCCGGACGCACGGATCGCCGGATAGACCCCGCCGACCAGCCCCAGAGCCACGGCCACGGTCAGCGCGTACCCCACCAGTCCTGTGGTGATCTGTGCGTCGATCCGCCCACGAATCATGTCGCTCCATAACAATGCCTCGACCGCGAGACTGCCGAGCAGGACGCCCATGACGCCGCCGGCCAGTCCCAATACCAGGGATTCGAGCAGAATCATGCGGATCACGCGGCCACGACGCCAGCCGACCGCGAGCAGAATCGCAATTTCACGTGTGCGTTCGAACACACTCATCAGCATCGTGTTGAACACACCCGCGCCCCCGATCAGCACCGCCAGCACCGTCACTGCCCAGCTCATGGCTTGCGCCAGTCGTACCATCACGTTCTGCTGGACCAGGTCTCCTGCGGTGACGGCGAGATATCCGGGCAGCGCCTGCGCAACCGCTGCGCGAAACTGGGCCAGCGTGATTTCGTCGCTGCCATCGTTCAGCCGCACGTTGATCAGATTGACCCGATCCAGGTGATCGGTGATGCGTTGCATCTGCGCCAGGGTCATCAGCGCGGCGCCGTTCTCAACCAACGCCGGACTGTCGAAAATCCCCACCAACACGAACGGCTCGGCGTCGACGTGAATAGTCTCGCCGACCCGTTTGCCGAGCAGGTCCGCAGCCAGACGTCCCAGCGCAACTTCTGCGCGGCCGTTTTCGATCGGAAAGCGTCCCGAGGTCAGTGTCAGATGTCGCCACAGAAAGCTTTCCGCCTGCCAACCGAAGACGAACATCGGCGGGGCGTCGTTCACCGACATCAGTTCGCTCAAAAGCCCGGCGACTTCACGCACCTGCGGCAAGCTGCGCACGGTGTCGGACACGCCGGCATCGAATGGCGACGGCAACGCGTTCTGACTTGCCGTACGGGTAACCACGGCGTCGGTTCCACGCACGTCCGCCGCGCGCTGCCAGCTGGCCTCGAAGCCCCAGGCCAGCGCCGTCAGGGCGACCACCGCGGCAACCGACAATGCAATCCCGATCAGGGTCAGCACGCTGCGCGAAGGCCGCGCGTGCACGTTGCGCCAGGCAATACCGGCGAGCGTCATGCTGCGTGCTCCACGTCGGCAATGATGCGGCCATCCTGCATGCGCACCACGCGCTGCGCATGGCCCGCGACCTTGCCGTCATGAGTGACCACGACCAGGGTGGTGCCGAGCTCGGCGTGCAGCTGCTCGAACAGCTGCATCACGCGTGCGGCGTTGATGCTGTCCAGGCTGCCGGTCGGTTCGTCCGCCAGCAGCACGCTGGGCTGATTGGCCAACGCTCTGGCGATCGCCACGCGCTGGCGCTCGCCGCCGGACAGCATCGACGGGCGATCGTCGCTGCGATGGTCCAGGCCGACCAGCTGCAACAGCATGCGTGCGCGTTCACGCCGCTGGCGCTGCGACTGAGTGGATTCGAGCATCGGCACTTCGATGTTCTCGGCCGCGCTCAGCGTCGGCAACAGATGAAAGCTCTGAAACACGAAGCCGATGTGCCGGGCGCGGAAGGCCGAGGCGCGATGCGGCGCCGGAAACGCGCGCCCGTCGAATGACAGCGTGCCGCTCTGCGGCGCCTCCAGCGCGCCCAGCATCGCCAGCAAGGTGGACTTGCCGCAGCCGCTGGGGCCGACAATCGCGATGAACTCGCCGGCATCGATCGACAGATCAAGTCCGCGCAGTGCGGCGATGCGGCCACCGTCATAGCTGCAGGTCAGCCCCAGAGCTTCGATGCGCGGGGATTGACCCATCATTTACAGGCGCTCTGTTGCATTAAGCTGGTCACTGCACTCTCGACAAGAGCTCACGATGGACTTCAGCCTAGATCGATCGATGTCAGCGTCGCGTCAAGTGTCGAGGGCATCGCTGCGCGCGGCTCTGGCGCTGCCGCCGCTGCTGCTGCTCGCGGCGTGCGCGACGATGGCGCCCCCGCCCTCGGCACCCACCGCACAGTGCCGCGAGTTTTTTGCCCAAGTCGACAGTGCGGTCGCTGCGGCTGGCGTGAGCGATGGCGGCGCGGCCCGCATCCCCGGGTATCCGTATCTGCGCGCCGACCGCGTGCTGGCGTCGTTCGCCGAGGACAGCGACACCACTGAACGGTTTGACGTCTGGGTCGAGCACCTGCGGCAACGGGACCTGGCCGCGCGGCTCAGCGAGCTGCGCAATCTGGATGCCGCAACGGCCGATGCGCAGTGGCAGCGCGCAGACCAGTGCGGACGAACTCTGCTGTCGCTGGAGTTGGCAGATGACGCTGCGCGCAACGGCGTGCGTGAGCGCGTGGGGGTCAAGGATGACTATTCGCTGGTTGCCCGCAGTTTCGGCCTGTATCCACTGGCGGTCCCGTTTCTGAATCTGGGCATCAAGGGCTATCACCGCGAAGTGCGCGATGACTACGCGCAACCGTTGGCGCAACTCGACAGTCCCGGCCCATTGCTGCGCTGGACGCCGGCCGCGCCGGCATCCGTCGCCGCTGAAGTGCCCAACGTACCGCTGGCGCGCGACGCGCTGGGCATGCCGCTGCTCAGCGAGGCTCAGTGGACCGCGCTGAGTGCGCGTTATGCGCCGCAGTGGTGGATCGAAACCGGCGGAGACTACGATCGGCCCGGTGCACCGAGACTGAGCGCAGCTGGCGCACCCTCGACGGATCCGGCCGACCCCGTGGTCTATACGCTGCACGACGTCACACGCTTCGGCGATCAGGTGCTGCCGGTGCTGGTCTACGTCGTCTGGTTTTCCGAACGCCCGCCGCAGAAAGCCCTGGATTCCTATGCGGGCGCACTGGATGGCTTGGTCTGGCGGGTGGTGCTCGATCCGCACCTGCAGCCGTTGGTCTACGACACCATCCATCCCTGCGGCTGCTATCGCTATACCTTCCCGGTGCAGGCGCTGACGCAGATTCCGCGCGGCGGTTACTGGCAGGAGCCGGTGCTGTTTCCGCAGGCCGAAGTCCCCGCCGGCAAAGTGGCACTGCGCATCCAGTCCGAAACGCACTACCTGCGACGTGTGGTCGCACCGGAGGCGGCGACGGGTGAGACGCACCACTACACTCTGCGGCCTTACGCCGAACTGATGAGCTTGCCGGCCGGCGACGGTCGGCGGCGCAGTCTGTTCGGTGCGGATGGCATCGTCGAGGGCAGTCAGCGCGGCGAGCGCTGGTGGCTGTGGATCACCGGCGTGCCCGACCCCGGCGCGATGCGCCAGTGGGGCCGCCACGCCACCAGCTTTGTCGGCCGCAGCCATTTTGACGACGCGCGCTTCCTCGAACAGAACTTCGCCGTGCCGGATTGGGCAAAAGCGCCCTAGCGGGACCGCTCGGCGGCACCGTGTTCGCGCCAATCCTCGGGCGGCACACAACGGCGCGCTGGGCGCTGGCCGTGGAATGGTTCTGCATCGTTGGCGCTGGCTCACGCCGAGCATGCGCTTGCGGCTGACCGGCTTGCCCTGGCGGCTGCGCTGGCGTCAAGCCGGTAAGACCGCGTACCCCGGGAGCGGCCTATGATGCGGGCCTCAACTTTCGGGGCGACACATGTACTCACTCAAGGACAAGGTTGCGGTCATCACCGGTGCCGGTTCCGGCATCGGCCGCGCGCTGGCGATCGAACTCGCCGAGCGGGGCTGCCGTTTGGCGCTGTCGGACGTCAATGCCGGGGGTTTGGCTGAAACCACGGCGTTATTGGCGAACCAGCCATTCACGCAGATGCTCGACGTATCGGACCGCGACGCGGTCTATGCGCACGCCGATGCGGTCAAGCGCGAGTTCGGAACCGCGCACGTTGTGATCAATAACGCCGGCGTCGCGCTGTCGCAAACCATTGAGGACCTCAGCTACGAGGACTTCGAATGGCTGATGGGCATCAACTTCTGGGGCGTGGTCTACGGCACCAAGGCGTTCCTGCCGATGCTGCGCGCGCAGGATGATGGCGTCATCGTCAATCTGTCGAGCATCTTCGGCATCGTCACCCTGCCGACACAGGGCGCGTATCACGCGGCCAAGTTCGCCGTGCGCGGCTTTACCGAGACCTTGCGGCAGGAGCTGTCCGGCACCGGCGTGTCCGCGGTCTGCGTGCATCCGGGCGGGATCAAGACCAACATCGCGCGCGCTGCGCGTTTCTACGTCAGCGCCACCGGCGACAGCGACCGCGACAAGGCCACGCGCGACTTCGACAAGCTGGCCCGGACCACGCCCGAGCAAGCCGCCCGCACCATCATCGAGGGGATCGAAAAGCGCAGCCCGCGGGTACTGATTGGCGCCGATGCTCGCATGCTGGATCGCCTGCAGCGCTGGTTGCCGGTGGCTTATCCGAAGGTGTTGGCGAAGGTCGTGGCGCTGAGCCGGCGCTGAGTTCGTCGTCGACGCTGAACGCCGGCGTCAGTACATCGCTTCGGCGTCAGCCAGGGGGTGGCTCTGTTTGCTTGCGGCACGCGCGTGCTTGCGCTGCTTCTTGATGGCGTACATGCGCTGATCGGCACTGTGCATGGCTTCGGCCAGTGCGTTCTCGCGGCGTGGGTCGACCTCGGCGGCGCCGACGCTGAAGCGTACTTCGAACGGCAGCTCGCGGAATTCCTGGATACTGCGCGCACGTTGGCGCAGGCGCTCGATGGTTTCGTCGCTGCCGCGTGCCGCGTTGCCGACCAGCACGCAGAATTCGTCGCCGCCGACGCGGCCGATCACGTCGCCATCGCGGAACTCGGAACGCAGCACATCGGCGACCGCGCGAATCAGTTGCGAGCCCGTTTCGTGGCCGAGGCGGTCGTTGACCGGCTTCAGGCCATCGATGTCGATGAAATACAGCATCGCCATGCTGTTGTTGCGTTTCTCGCCGCGCAGGACCTGCTCGGCCAGAATTGTGAATCCGCGGCGATTGTGGATACCGGTCAGCTCGTCGGTCAGCGAGGCAGTGCGAAGTTCGGTTTCCAGATCGTTGATGCGGCGCGCCATCCATAGCACGATCAACAGGATCAGCATCGCCAGCAGAGCGGCGCGCAGTGCCGCAGCATAGGCCGGGTCGAGCCAGCCCCGCCCGACGACGAAGGTATGCATCAACGCCAGCAGAAACGGTGTGGCCAAGCCGAGCGGCAGCACGACGCGCGCGATGCGGCTGCCGATGCCGATGCCGACCAGCACGTCCGAATAACCCTGCTGTGCGCGCCGGACGCCAAGCACGAACGCCAGGCAACCGATCCCGATCAGTGTCTGCGGGGACATCCGGGTGAGTTCACTGGTACCGAACAGATGCGTGGCGTCGAAGATATATCCGGCGCCGACGATGCAGGCGACACCCACGACGCTGAGGGATAACAGATCGGACAGCAGTCCGCACAAGCCTTTGCCGTAGCGCACACATAGCAGCGCCCCGCCGGCCAGCAGGTAGCACACGGAGGTCTGCAGCGACATGCGTCCGGCGATGGCGGCATAGGGATCGTCGACGGCCCAAGTGTCGATCGGTCCGACGCTGAAGCCGGCCCATTCGAGCAGCGTGGCAACTGCCAGCAACAGGATGACGGCAGCCAGCGCGCGCCCGGCAGCGACACGCAGGCGCCCGGCTTCTGGTCTTTGCAGAATGGCGCTGAATGCTGACAGCACCAGACACAACGCCGTATTGAATTTCATCAGCGCCCAACTTGCCGGCGCCAGATCGCGCAGCGGCGGCGCCAGCCACAACAGAAGGATGGTGCCGCCGAGCACCAATGCGCCGGCCAGCATGACCCATT
>JBFFJL010000011.1:0-20464 GCA_041555955.1 Nevskiaceae bacterium | reverse complement strand
AGCAGTTCGTCGTCGACATCCCGCTCCCAGCCCGGCAGGAATGGCTGCCGCAGGTCCCCCATCAGTAATTGGTAGAGCATCACCCCCAATGCATAGATGTCGGACTGCAGGGTTGCGGGCTGCCCGGCCGCGACTTCCGGCGCCAGATACAGCAAGGTGCCGCCGTCGGCGCCGCTGCTGTCCAACGACACCAGTGTCGTGCCCATCGCGGTGATGCCCAAGGCGTCCAGTCGATCCGGCTCGATCATGCGACCCGAGCCGAAGTCGGTCAGGCAAACCTGTGGCCTCGCTTCGCTTTGGGCGATTAGAACGTTTGCCGGCTTCAGGTCCTTGTGCAGCACGCCGACCTTGTGCGCCGCTGCGACGGCGCCGGCGATCTGCAGATACAGGGCGAGCCGCTCAGCCCGGGGCAGTTCCTGCAGCCGCCCGTCTTCCTGCGACCACTGCAACAGGTCCGCGCCGTGATCGGCACGCTCGACGTGGAAAGGGGATTCCGAGAAGTTCCAGCCCAGGATCGCCGCGATGTCGGCGCGCGGACCCAGGACTTCCAGCAGGTAGCGCGACAGCGTGACTTCACGCTTTAGCGCGCCCAGACCATCCGCGTCGACACAAAACTTGAACACCCGACGTTGTGCGGAGTCGTTGGCGCGGGCCAGCCAGACGTCATTGGCCCGCGTCCCCGCCAGCTGACGCTCGAGCACGAACGCCTCTCGCCCCGGCACCTGCTGACCAACATTCAGAGACAGCGAGCTGATGCTGGCCCGCCCGACGACGATGCGCTCGACCGGGCCGTCGAGGCGATAGCCGACCCGCGGCACCGTGACGATGCGGGCCGCGTTGTCCGGCCCCAGGATCGCACGCAGCTTGGCCATGGCCTGCTTGAGCACATCGCGCTCGGTCAGCCGGTCGCGCCAGACGGCTTCGCGCAGTTCCTCGTGTGTGACGACTTCGCCGACGTGCAGCAGCAGCGCTTCGAGCAGTTCGAGCGGTCGCCGCTCGGTCTGGACGGCCTGTCCGTCGAGGGTCAGTGAAAAACGCGCCTGATCGAATTCCGCTGATCCGAACCGAAACTTGAACTGCGCTGTGGTGCGATCGTCGTCCGTGCGACTCATGTCGCCCCCTCCCCAGGATGCCGATGTCACATCTATGTACCAAATCGAAGCGCTCAGCGCATCCCCGGTCGCCGCTCGGTCTGCGTCGACTCAGGATTCCGAACACCTCACTACGCAGGCTTGGCGATCGCCCGCCACAGCATCTCGAACAGCACGTTGGCCTGCTGCGTCAGCGGCTTCTTCATGCCGCGCAGCACGTAGCTCTGGCCGAGCCGGAACAGGATGCCGAAGATGTAGTCGAGCAGGATTTTCTCGTCCACTTCGTTGATCAAGATACCTTTGGCGCGGCCCTCCGACAGCACTTTGATGAAGGTGCCGAACAGCTCCGGATACTCGTACTCGCCCTGCTTGCGCCATGTATTGATGTAGACCGAGCTCATCATCAGCTGCACGATCTTGGGATTCTTCTCGATGAAGTCGAGAGCGACCCAGAACACCTTGCGCAGGCGCTCCTTGTAGTCCTCGATGCCCTGCAGATGATCGAGCATGCGCTCCGCGAGCTTGCTGAACCACACGTCCAGGCTCGAGAACAGCAGCGCTTCCTTGCTGCCGTAGTACTTGTAGATGGTCTGCAGCGAGACATTGGCCCCGCGAGCAATCTCGATCAGGCCGACCCGGTGAAACTCGCGCTCGGCAAAGATGTCGAGCACCGCCTGCTCAATCCTCACTCGCGTTTCCGGGTCCAGATGATGTCGATCTACTGTTACCGAATCCGTCTTGCGCATGCTTTCTTCCCTAATTGTGTAATACCTGTTACTGCCGAACTGTAAACCCTTGTTCGCCGTGCGTTGACCGATTGATCAAGCGTCACTTAAGCTCCGGAACGCGATTGGCATATCAGCAGGCATTCTGTCCCGCGACAGCCGACACTGCCGATGGCCGAATGGTAATTTACATTACCATCCATCGCAAGTACTCCCAAACCTATGAGGGCCCCCATGGCCGAAGCATTCATCTACGACGCCGTGCGCACGCCGCGCGGCAAGGGCAAGAAAGACGGCAGCCTGCATCAGGTCACGCCGATCCATCTGGTGGCGACCTGCCTGAATGCGCTGCAGCAGCGCAATGGGCTGGATACCGCATACGTCGACGATCTGGTCCTTGGCTGCGTCACGCCGGTCGGCGAACAGGGCGCAGACCTGGCCCGCATCGCGGTGTTGTACGCCGGCTGGGACGAGTCGGTCGCCGGCGTGACGCAGTCACGCTTCTGCGCATCGGGCCTGGAGTCGGTCAATCTGGCCGCAATGAAGGTGCTGTCCGGCTTCGAGGATCTGGTCGTCGGCGGCGGTGTCGAGAGCATGTCGCGCTGGCCGATGGGCAGCGACGGCGGCGCCTGGGCCATGGACCCGAAGGTCAACCAGGTCACCGGCTTTGCGCCGCAGGGCATCGGTGCCGACACCATCGCAACCCTGGAAGGTTTTTCACGTCAGGATGTCGACGCGTTTGCGCTGCGCTCGCAGCAGCGCGCGACCCAGGCCTGGGCTGAACGCCGCTTCGGCAAATCAATCGTTCCGGTCAAGGATCTGAACGGCCTGACCGTACTCGATCACGACGAGTTCATTCGCGCCGATACGACGATGGAAGGCCTGGCGCAGCTCAAGCCCTCGTTCGAGCAGATGGGCCAGATGGCGTTCGACGCCACGATCCTGCGCAAGTACACGACGCTGGAAAAGGTCAATCACGTCCACCATGCCGGCAACAGTTCCGGCATCGTCGACGGCGCCGCTGCAGTCCTGGTCGGCAACAGGAAGATCGGCAAGAAGCTGGGACTGACACCGCGCGCACGCATCCGCGCCACAGCGGTCATGGGTTCGGAGCCGACGATCATGCTGACCGGCATCGGCCCGGCTTCGAAGAAGGCGCTGGCCAAGGCCGGCATGAGCGCCAAGGACATCGACCTGTTCGAGATCAACGAAGCCTTTGCCGCCGTGGTGATGCGCGCCGCACGCGATCTGGATATCGACATGGACCGGGTCAACGTCAACGGCGGCGCCATTGCCATGGGCCATCCGCTGGGCGCGACCGGCGCAATGATTCTCGGCACCGTGCTCGACGAACTCGAACGCACCGGCAAGCAGACCGGACTGGTCTCGCTGTGCGTCGGCGGCGGCATGGGCATCGCCACGATCATCGAACGCGTCTGACAACAGACGTGACTGGTGATTGGTGACGGGTGATTCGCTGAAGATCACCGCCGCCCAATCACGAGTCACGAATCACCAATCACGGGGTTCAATCATGACTGCAGTGCAATACAACAAGGACGCAGACGGCATCGTCACGCTGGTGCTGGACATGCCCGGCCGTTCGATGAACGTGCTCAATGAAGAACTCACCGGCCCGTTCGGTGAAGCCATCACCCAGATCGAGAACGACGCCTCGGTGACCGGCGTGATCCTGACCTCCGGCAAGAAGGAATTCCTCGCCGGCGCGGACATCGAGAAGGTCTACGCCATGACCGATCCGCAGGAGGCCTTCGAGATGGCCGAAGCCTACAAGGCCTTCCTGCGCCGGCTCGAGAAGTGCGGGCGGCCGGTGGCGGCGGCGCTCAACGGCACCGCGCTCGGCGGTGGACTGGAACTGGCACTGGCCTGCCACTACCGCGTGGCGATCAACGATCCAAAAGCCAAGATCGGTCTGCCCGAAGTCAAACTCGGCCTGCTGCCCGGTGGCGGCGGTACGCAGCGCCTGCCGCGACTGATCGGCATCCAGGCCTCGTTGCCGCTGATGCTCGAAGGCAAGGAACTGAATCCGGAAAAGGCCAAGGCCGCCGGCATCATCCAGGAACTGGCCAGCGACCGCGATGACATGCTGTCCAAAGCTCGGGCGTGGATTCTTGCCAATCCGAAGGCGGTACAGCCCTGGGACGACAAGAAGTTCCGCTGGCCGGGCGGCGATTCCAAGAACCCGGCCAACGTGCAGATGTGGGCGATTGCGCCGTCGATGGCCAGCGCCAAGAGCCAGGGCAACTATCCGGCGCTGACGCACATCATGTCCTGCGTGTTTGAAGGCGGCATCACCGACTTCGAAACCGGCTGTCGCGTGGAGTCCCGCTACTTTGCTGCTTGCGTCGTCTCGCAAGTGTCGAAGAACATGATCGGCACCCTGTGGTTCCAGCTCAATGGCATCAACAAGGGCAGCTCACGCCCCGAGGGCATTGAGCGCAGCAAGGTCAGCAAGCTCGGCATTCTCGGCGCCGGCATGATGGGCGCCGGCATCGCGTATGCCGCGGCCAAGGTCGGCATCGAGACGGTACTGCTCGATACCAGCCAGGACAACGCCGACAAGGGCAAGGCCTATTCGGCCGGCCTGCTCGACAAGCAGATCAAGCGTGGCCGCATGACGCCGCAGGGCAAGGACGAGCTGCTGGCGCGGATCAAGGCGACCACCGACTACGCCGATCTCAAGGGCTGCGATCTGGTGATCGAAGCGGTGTTCGAGGATCGTGGCATCAAGGCCGACGTCACCCAGAAGGCGGAGGCGCAGCTAGCCAAGACCGCCGTGTTCGCATCCAACACCTCGACGCTGCCGATCACCGGGCTGGCGCAGGCCTCCGTGCGTCCGAAGAACTTCATCGGCCTGCATTTCTTCTCGCCGGTCGACAAGATGCCGCTGGTCGAGATCATCAAGGGCAAGAAGACCTCGCCGGAAACGCTGGCGCGCGCTTTCGACTTCGTGCAGCAGATCAGGAAAACGCCGATCGTGGTCAACGATGCGCGTGGCTTCTACACCTCGCGCTGCTTTGCGACTTACCCGATGGAGGGCATGACCCTGCTCGCCGAAGGTCAGCATCCACGCGCCATCGAGATGGCGGGTCTGCAGGCCGGCATGCCAGTCGGTCCGTTGGCTGTGCAGGACGAAGTCTCGCTGTCATTGTCGATGCACGTGCTCGAACAGACCCGCAAGGATTACGCGGCCGAAGGCAAGACGGTGGCCGAGCATCCGGGTGTCGCCGTGGTCGAGAAGATGTGCAAGACACTCGACCGCCCCGGCAAGAAGGCCGGCAAGGGTTTCTACGACTATCCCGCGAGTGGCCAGAAGCAGCTGTGGTCCGGACTCAGCGAGCAGTTCCCGCTCGCGACACAACTGCCGCAGCAGGAACTGATCGATCGCCTGATGTTTGCCCAGGCCAACGAAGCAGCGAAGTGCTACGAGGAAAAGGTGGTCGAATCGGTGGCCGACACCAACATTGGCTCGATCTTCGGCTGGGGCTTCGCGCCGTTCCAGGGCGGTGCACTGCAGTTCATCAATGCCTACGGCGTCGACAACTTTGTCCGTCGCTCGAAGGAACTGGCAAAGCAATACGGCGAGCGCTTCAAACCGGCGCGCATTCTGGTGCGCATGGCCAAGGAAGGGAGCACTTTCAATGCATAACGCACTGCTGGCGCAGGGCGCCTACATGACCGACGAGCTGCGGATGTTCCAGGACACCGCACGCCGCTTCATGGAAACCGAAGTCGGCCCCAACGTCGCGCGCTGGGATGAGCAGGGCTGTGTCGATCGCGACTTATGGAACAAAGCAGGCGAGCTCGGGCTGCTGTGCCCAAGTATCCCGTCCGAGTATGGCGGCGGCGATGGCAACTTTGCATTCGAGAAGATCCTGATCGAGGAACAGGCCAAGGTCGGCTGCAGCGCCTGGGGCCTGTCCCTGCACAACGGCATCGTCGCCCACTACATCCTCAACTATGGCACCGGGGCGCAGAAGCAGGCCTGGTTGCCGAAGCTCGCGTCCGGCAAGCTGGTCAGCGCGATTGCAATGACCGAGCCCGGCACCGGCTCCGACCTGCAAAGCGTTCGCACCACCGCGATCGCCGATGGCGACGACTACGTCATCAACGGCCAGAAGGTGTTCATCACCAACGGCCAGCAGGCGGGTCTGATCATTGTCGTGGCCAAGACCAACCCCGACGAGAAGGCCAAGGGCGTGTCGCTGATCGTGGTCGAGACAGACCAGGTCGAAGGCTTCCGCCGCGGCCGTAATCTGGAAAAGATCGGCATGCATGGGCAGGACACCTCGGAGCTGTTCTTCGAGAACGTGCGCGTGCCGAAGACCAATCTGCTGGGCCCGGGAGAAGGCTTCGGCTTCGTGCAGCTGATGGAACAGTTGCCGCAGGAGCGACTGATCGTCGCCATCGCCGCAGTCGCCGCAATCGAACTGGCGCTGGACATCACCACCACCTACGTCAAGGACCGCAAGGCTTTCGGCAAGCGTGTGATCGACTTCCAGAACACCCGCTTCCAGCTCGCCGAGGCACGCACCGAGGCCACGCTCGGTCGCGTCTTGGTCGAGCGTTGCACCGACTTGTTGCTGATCAAGAAGCTCGATGCCGTCACTGCGGCCATGGCGAAATACTGGACCACCGACAAGCAGTTCGAGATCGCGGACCTGTGCCTGCAGCTGCATGGCGGCTACGGCTATATGGACGAGTATCCGATCTCACGCCTGTGGCGCGATTCGCGCGTGCAGCGAATCTACGGCGGCACCAATGAGATCATGAAAGAGCTGATTGGCCGCTTCCTGTAGTCAGCGGCAGCTGGGCGACGCAGGCGCGTCGCCCAGCTGCTTCTGAAGGCTTTTCGAATCGCGCTCGCCGCAGTTCGTGTCGATGTGCTCACGCCAGAATGCGGAGACATTCGACTGCATCAGTCAGAACGGCTGAGGTACGCTGTCAGTGCCGCAGATGCTCGGTCCAGCGCTGCGCGAACAGCGGGATGCCGGTAGCCGGAACGGGCCGCGCGGCGACATATCCCTGCGCAATGTCGCAGCCCATATCCTCCAGCAAATGCCAGTCGACCCAGGCTTCGACGCCTTCAGCGACGACATCCATGCGCAGACGCCGGCCGAGATCGACGCTGGTTTCCAGAATCGAGCGCATGTCCTCGTCGCTGGAGGCGCCATTGACGAAGGAGCGATCGATCTTGAGCTCGGTGAACGGCAGGCGTTTGAGCCGCTTCAGACTTGAATGCCCGGTGCCGTAATCGTCGATCGACAGCTTGAAGCCGCGCAGGCGGAAGCGCGAAACGATATGCAGAATCTCGGCGCTGCCCATGACCTGACTCTCGGTCAGCTCCAAGGTGATGCGGTCGTTGGCGACACCCGCGCGCTGCGCCATGTCGTCGACGATGTCCGGAAGATCGAGCCGGCGGATCGCCAATGTCGACATGTTGATGGCCATGCCCAGGTCGAGACCGCTGCGCTGCCAGATGCCCGCCTGGGTAATTGCGCGCTCCAGCACGCTCAAGGTCAGCTTTGTGATTCTCTGCGGCGACTCCTCGGCCAACGGGATGAACGCATCCGGCTCGATCACGCCATAGGCCGGATGATGCATCCGCGCCAGCGCCTCTACGCCGGTGACGACTCGATCGGACAAGCGGATCTTGGGCTGGTAGTACACATCGATCCGATCCGTCTGCAGGGCTTCGTCCAGCTCCTCACGCGTCACCATCAATGCCGGACGTCGCGACGGAATGGCGCGAGCGCGACGAAAGCGCTCGATCATCGCTGCAATCTGAGGCTGTCGGAATGGCTTGGAAATGGTCCCGAGCACCCGCAGACCGAGCTGCTCGGCCATATCGGCCACGGTCGCCATCAGCTTGGGGTCCATCCCGGATAACAACACCACGCCAGCTTCCAGTCGACGCGTGGCCAGACCGCGCATGGTTTCGACGCCGTCGACACCGGGCATGGCGAGATCGCAGAACAGCAGATCCACCGGCCACTCCGATTGTTCGATGCGTTGGAATGCGGAAACGCCGTCCTCAGCCTGCATTACCCGTCCGACCCCAAGATCCTCCAGCATCGCGCAAACCAACTCGCGAATCGACGGGGAATCATCGACCACCAGAGCAGTCAGGTCAGCATTGGCGGTTGGCATTGCGAAGCTCCAGGTAGTCGATTGCGTCCGAGCGCCTCACCCATGCGGGAACCCGGTCCGCACGGTATCTCTCCGATACCGCACTCCGACAGCGGTCAGCAGCGTGGGCGGACATGGTCCGGCGTCGAACGGTGAGCATGCGCCGGAGCCGACTCCTCTGCGCGCCGCTCGCCACCGACCCAGTCCTTGGCACCAGCCTCGGTGCGGCGACGGGCCTGACGCAGACTGCGCAGATCGTCAAGGTCATCCTCTGCCGTGGGGAGCCGGTACGAGGAGGCCAGCAGACGCGCAGAGCCCGCCGCGGTCAAGACAACGTGGTTGTTGCCATCGACCGGCTGCAAAGCCAGCAATCCGCGATGCAAAAGCAGTCGCAGTGCATCGCGAAAATCATCGTTGCGCAGCCCCGTCTGATGCCACGCCTGTTCGAGGTCGTGTAACGCGCGACCACATTCGGGCGCTGCCAATTGCGCGCTGCACAAGTCCAGCAACGCGCGCTCCAAAGTCGTATCTGCCACCCGCATGGCGGTCTCTTCTGGGTATCTGCAGATACAGCGGCCGCGACCACCGGATCTGAAGGCCCCGACAGGCACAAAAAAGCCCCGGACGAACCAGTCGACCGGGGCCGTTATACCGCTTGTCGCTGGTCAGAAAATAGAGCGCGTCAGGGTTGTCGAGGCGCTCTTTGCCGACGCAGTCGCGGTGATGGTCGTGTTGCCCGGCAAGCTACCTGCCGTGGCCAGACCCTCCGAACCCTCGGCATTGGAGATCGTCGCAGCGTCAGTGTTCGATGAACTCCAGGTTGCGTCAGCGGTGATGTCGAGTTCCAAGGTGCTGCCGCCATCGTCAAAACTGCCGGTCGCAGTGAACTGCAGCGTGTCGCCGGGCCCAAATGTCGCGTCCAGCGGAGCAACCACGATCGAGAGCAGACTTCCCGGAATCACCGTCAGCGCGAGCGTCCCGGTTTTTCCGGAATAGCTGGCAACGACCGTGGTCGTTCCGGCTGCAACACCCGTTGCGAGTCCTTTGTCGGCAGTGGAATTGCCAACCGTGGCGGTCGCTGCGTTCAGCGTGCTCCAGTCAACGTTGGAGGTGATATCGATCTCCTGACCATCGCTGAACGCGCCGATCGCGCGGTGCTGCAGGTGGTAGCCAATCGCCACCTTGTGTAGGTCCGCCTGTACCTCGATGCCCTGCAGTACTGCTGCGCTGACCGTCAGCGGTTGCGAGCCCGACTTCATGGTCCCTGGATCCAGCGCCGTGATCGTGGCGGTCCCCGCTGTCTTGCCGAAGACCAGACCCTGGCTCGTACCGCTGTTGCTGACTTCGGCAACCGCAGTATTGCTGCTGCTCCAGGTCACGGTAGCGGTCAGATCCTGCGATGTGCCGTTGGAGTAGTGCCCGGTGGCCATGAGCTGCGTCGACAGACCGGCCGGAACGCTGGGATTCACCGGCGCAACCGTCACCGAATCGAGTACCGCCGCCGTCACCGTCAGATCAGCCGTGTCGGAGATCGCCGCCGTTCCAGGCGCCGTCGCGGTGATCGTCACAACACCTTCGGCGGTACCCGTCGCAAGTCCAGATTCACCCGCTGCATTACTGATGGTGGCGATCGCCTCGTCGGCTGAAGTCCACTGCACCAGCGAAGTCACGTCACGCGAACTACCGTCGGTATAGGTGCCCGTCGCAGTGAACTGTGCGTTGCGCCCATTGGCCACGCTGGTTGCCGCCGGCGCGACATCAATGCTGACCAGCTCTTCGGCGGTGACATTGAATGTCGCGGTACCGGACACATCCGTTGCCGTATCCAGTGCACCAATCGTCGCGGTACCCACTTCCAGGGCCGTCGCCAGTCCTTCGCTTCCGCCGGCATTGCTGACCTGCGCCACCCCGGTGGCACTGCTGCTCCAGGTCACTGACGTGGTGATGTCCTGCACCGAACCATCGGTGAAAGTGCCCATCGCAGTGTATTGCTGCGTTTCGCCCTTGGGAGCGGTGGCTGTGGCCGGAGTCACAGCGATAGCCTGCACGACTGCCGCTGTGACCGTGACGCTCGAAGCGCCGCTGACTGCGTTGCGCGTGGCCGTAATGTCGACCGGACCACCCGGCGCCGCGGCTGTCACCACGCCTTGAGAGCCGTCCGCATTGCTGACACTGGCAGTCGCCGGCGCGCTGCTGTCCCACGAGACCTGCGTGGTCAGATCCTGCGTGGTGCCGTCAGAGAACGTTCCGGTTGCGGTCAATGCCTTGGTCAGCCCCTTGGGCAGGGTCACCGCGGCAGGCGTCACCCCGATGCCGGTCAATGTGGCATTGGTCACCGTCATCACGACGGTGGTGTACAGCGAACCCGCTTGCGCACCAATCCCCACGATACCCGGCGCGACGCCGGTGGCAAGGCCTTCGCTGCCAGGCGCATTGCTGATCGTGGCCAGCGCGCTATCGGAGGTGCTCCAGATCACGTCCGCTGTCACATCACGATGGGTGTTGTCGGAAAACAGCGCGGTTGCCGTGAACGGGCGATCGAAACCGGCTGCCAGCTTGCTGTTGGCCGGCGAGATCTGGATCGAGGTCATGACTGCGTCATTGACCTTGACCGTGGTGGTCCCGGTCATGCCATCGAAGCTGGCCGAAATGGTGGTCTCGCCGACCGTGACCGCGGCTGCAAAACCTTTGGATCCATCTGCATTGCTGACATCAAGCACATCCGTGTTTCCACTGACCCACTCGGCATCATCGGTCAGATCCTGATTGCTGCCGTCGGAGAACACGCCAATCAGATTGAACTGCTGCGTACTGCCGTTCGGAATTTCGGCGTTCAGCGGCGTGATGTAGACGTCGGAAAGCACCACCGGCGTCACCGTCAGCCCCGCCGAACTGGACCTGCCCTGATAGCTCGCGGTCACCGTGGTCGTGCCCTGCGCAACTGCCGTTGCTCGGCCGCGAGTGCCGGCGGCGTTGCTGATCGTCGCGGCGTTGGGATTAGACGACGTCCAGGCTGCCAGTTCGGAGACGTTCTGGGTCGACGAATCCGAAAATATCGCGGTAGCCGTGTACTGCAGCGTCGTACCCTGGGCCGTCGTCGAGGAAATCGGGGTGACTTCCAACCGGGTCATCAGGACCCCCGCAACATTCACCACGGCCGAGGCGCTGAAGCCGGCAAACGCGGCGGTCACCGTGGTGCCGCCGGAGCTGACGCCGGTCACGACACCTCGGGTGGAGGCGGTGTTGGACACCGTAGCAACCGAGGGTGTACCGCTGACCCAGGTCGCCTGTTCGGTAATGTCCGCGAACGAGCCGTCGGCGTAGTACAGGGTCGCGGTCAGCGCCTTGGTGGCGCCCGCCTCGATCGTCGAACTGGCAGGTGTCACCGCAACATGATCGATACGGGTCGTATCGCTGCTGCTACTGCTGTTGCTGCAGCCACTGACCAAGGTCAACGCCGTCAGTCCCAATACCCAGGCCTTGCCCAATGAAAAAAGCGCTGCTCGCATGGAATCCCCTCCAGATCCACCCAAATGGACGGATTGATCCCGCCGAGTGTACTAGACCTATCAGAAAACGAGCAGCCCCGCAGCCATTGAATTCAGTCCTGAAGCATGATCCTGGCCGCGTTGCGTCCCGGGATTCCACTGACACCGCCGCCTGGATGCGCGCCAGCGCCGCAGAGGTAGACGCCGGATACCGGCGTGCGATAGTCGCTCCAGCCCGGCACCGGTCGGAAGCCGAACAGTTGATGCAGGGGCATGGCCCCATGAAAGATGTTTCCGCCAGTCAGGGCAAACCGGCGCTCCAGATCCAGCGGCGACAGCACCTGGCGATGCAGCACCGCATCACGGAAGTTCGGCGCATAGGCGTCGACCGCATCGATACAGCGATCGGCGAACGCGTCCTTGATTGCATCCCAATCTCCCGCGGCCAGCGTGTATGGCGCGTACTGGACGAACATCTGCACGATGTGATGCCCGGCCGGCGCCAAGGTGGTGTCGACCGAGGTCGGGATCGTCAGTTCGATCACCGGTTGGCGTGACGGCTGACCGCGGCGCGCGTCCTCATAGGCGGTTTCGATGTACTCCAGAGTCGGGCTGATGTGGATCGTGCCTCGATGCTGCGGACCCACCTGGTCTTTCCCGGGACAACAGCGGAAATCCGGCAGTTCACTGAGCGCCAGATTGATCTTCATCGACGCACTGGAATAGTCGATCCGCGCAACGGCTTCGCGGAACGCCTCCGGTAGCGGCGCGCCGTCGAGCAATTGCCCGAACGTCACTGCCGGCGTGGCATTGGACGCGACCTGCGCGGCGCCAATGCGCTCGCCCGAATCCAGCCGCACCCCGGCGACACGCCCACCCTCGGTTTCGATCTGCGCCACCCTGCAGCCAGTGCGAATTTCGGCACCCGAGGTTTCGGCGGCCTGGCGCAGCGCGGCGGTCAGCGCGCCCATGCCGCCTTCGACATAGCCCCAGACGCCGCGCGCACCCCCCGCGGTGCCCATGACATGGTGCAGCAACACATAGCCGGTGCCCGCGGCGGACGGGGGCGCCATCGCGCCGATGATGGCGTCGGTGGCCAGGGTTGCCTTGAGGACGTCGGATTCGAACCAGCGGTCCAATATCGGCCGAGCCGGGCCGCTGAGCAGTTCCAATGCCGACGGCAGATCCGCTCCGAGCCGCTTCAATGCGCGATGGAAGCGCCAGCCGCGACGCAGATTGGCCCAGCGTTGGGACAGACTGCGCTGACGAAAGTCCGCGGGCAGCGGCAGCAGGTCCGGCGGCACGTCGTCCAGCACCGCTTCCAGCGCTTCGGCGATACGCGTCAGCCACGCCTCGTATCGCGGGTATGCAACCGCATCGGCCGCCGAAAACCTGCTGATTTCGCGCTGATTCAGCGCCGCGTCCGGACCCAGCAGCAGATAACCGTCGCCCGCCTCAGGCAAGGGCGTGAACGACGACGGATTGCGCCCCAGCACGCGATAGCCATACCGCGCCAGCTGCAGCTCGCGCTCGATCTCCGGTTGCAGCAGCGAGATCAGATACGACGCAGTGGATGCGCGGTAACCTGGTGCGATAGCTTCGGTAATCGCAGCACCGCCGACAACATCGCTACGCTCCAGCACCAGCACCTTGCGGCCTGCGCGGGCCAGATAGGCGGCACAGACCAAACCATTGTGTCCGGCACCGACGATGACGCAGTCGTATCCCCGACGCGGCGGCGACATCAGCGCGATGCGTCCGCCAGCGGCCAGCCGATACGACCAATCGCTGGCGCACTCAGACTGCCGAAGTACAACGCGTCTCCGAATGCCTCGACGCTGGTAATCGGCGCATAGGCGCCGTCACTGGCATCCTGCAGATTGGCCACGACCTTGCCATCGAGATCCAGCGCCAGAGCCCAGCCATGCATCACCGGCCCTGGCTGCATGGCCTTGGGCAAGCGCGACACGACCTTGCGCAGCGCCGGCCGCGGCAGCAATCCGTCCAGCATCGCAGTGCGCGGCGCGTAGAGCGCCAGCCAGAAACGATCGCGCCCGTCGAAATTGATGTTGTCCGGAAAGCCGGGGAGATTGTCGATGAAGATGTCGGATGTACCGGCCTTGTCGCCCTTGAGCCAGTAGCGGCGCACACGGTACGCCGAGGTCTCGTTGACCAGCACATACGCATCGTCCGGACCGACAGCAACCCCGTTGGCGAAATACAGGTCCCGCAGCAGTGTCGTCGTCTGGCCGGTATCAAAGTCGTATTGCAGCAAGCGGCCGTTGGCGCCGTGCTCAAGCACGTCGTCCATGACTTCATGCACGCCGAAACGTGACGAAGCGTCACTGAAGAAGACTTTATGCCCGTTGCGCTGCGCATCGACGTCATCGACGAAACGGAACGGCACACCGTCGGACCCGGTCGACAGGATGTGCTGATTGCCCTTGGCGCTGATCTGCAGCAGCCCCTTGACCGCATCCGCGACCAGCACGCCGCCGCGGGGTCCGAAACCGATCCCGAGCGGACGTCCGCCGGTATTGGCCAGCACCAGGCCGCCGCTGCCGTCACGGTTGAACATCATCACGCGCCCGTCGTCGTAGCCAGCGTAGATCCGGCCGGCCGCGTCGATGGCGATCCCCTCGGGTCCGCGGCCGACGCCTTCTGCCAGCCGCTGCATCGGCTTGAGCGCCTCGTTGTAGGCGTAGGTTGGCCCGGTCGGCAGTGCCGGTGGCGTCCATGCCTGCGGGACGATCCGCACCGGCCACAGCAGCAGGTAGGCCGCCACTGCGATCAACGGCACCATCAGATAACCCAGCAATCGCATCCACCCTCTCCCTATATTTAGACATTCCCGCATTGACCCCGCCGCGGTGCAAATCCGGCGCATGACAGCCGCAGCCGCAGCGAACCCCCGGTTTCCCACTTATAATGCCAGCCCTGTCGCAGCCGGCGCACAAAGTCCGGCCCGCGGCAGCAGTGCGACGTCTTGGGGGAGACGGCGCAGCGCAGTTTTTTGCAAGATCCAATCGCAACGGGGGCATGCATGTCGCTTAAGAATCCGGTTGAAATGTTGCTGCAGTGGGCGCAGGAACGACCCAACCAAACCTGGCTGCATCAACCGGTCGATGGCGTCTGGAAGAAGTACAGCTGGGCAGAATGCGAGGCGCAGGTGCGCTCGATGGCCACGGCACTGCGCCAACTGGGCCTGCCGGACGGTGCGCGTATCGCGATTTCGGGCCGCAATACCGCGCACTGGTTCATGGCGGATCTGGCGATCGCGATGGCCGGTTACGTCAGCGTGGGACTCTACCCGAAGCAAGCGCCTGACGCGGTTCGCTACATTCTCGACCACAGCGAAACCAAAATCCTGTTTGTCGGCCCGATGCCCGACGTTGACGAGTTCATGGGCGCGCTGCCTCAGGGCATCATCACGATCGGCTTCCCGTACGCGGATGTCCCCGGATGTGACAAGCAGTGGGACGATCTGGTGCGTGCCAGCGAGCCGTTCGCGGGCTACCAGGCGCCGGACCCGGACTCGCTGTACACGCTGATCTACACCTCCGGTACCACTGGCCACCCCAAGGGCGTGATGATCACCGGCGCGAACATGATGTTCGCGACCCAGGGCCTGCTGAAGACGATGCCGGCGCAAGGCCAGGAGCGCTTCTTCTCGTATCTGCCGCTGGCGCATGCTTTCGAGCGCGGCGCACTGGAACTGGCGTCGCTGTATCTGGGTGCCGAGGTGTTCTTCCTGGAGAACCTCGACAAACTTGCCGAGCAACTCAAGGAGGTCGCGCCGACGCGCTTCTTCGGCGTTCCGCTGGTCTACAACCGGATTCAGGCCGGCATTCTGAAAAAGATGCCGCAAGCCAAGCTCGACCGCCTGATGAAAATCCCGTTGCTGTCGAACTACGTCAAGAAGAAGATTCGTCAGGGCGCCGGCCTGCAGAACGCACGCTATCTGTTCGTCGGTGCCGCACCAATGCCGATTCCGTTGATGCAGTGGTTCGAGAAGGTCGGCATCACCGTACTGCAGGGCTACGGCATGACCGAGAACAACATCTACGCAACGGCCAACCTTCCCGGCGCAAATCGCATTGGTTCTGTCGGTCGCGCGATGCCCGGCGCAGACATGCGGATCGCCGACGACGGCGAAATTCAGTACAAGCATCCTGCAGTGACACCCGGTTACTACAAGGACCCGGAGAAGACCGCCGAACTGTTCACCGTCGACAGCTGGTTGCGCACCGGCGACAAGGGTCGCATCGACGAAGACGGCTATCTGTATATCACCGGCCGCACCAAGGACATCTTCAAGACGCTGAAGGGCAAGTACGTCGCTCCGGCACCGATTGAAGGTGCACTGTCACGCAACACCGATATCGACCAGCTGTGCTTCGTCGGCGCCGGCTTGAAGCAGCCGATCATGGTGGTCACGCTGTCCGCAGGCGGCATGGCCAAACCGCGTGAGGTGATCGAAACCGAACTCAAGGCCGACATGGATGCGGTCAACGCGTCGCTGGAACCGCATGAGCACATCGCCAAGGTCATCGTGGCACGTGAGCCGTGGTCGATCGACAACGGCATCATGACGCCCACGATGAAGGTCAAGCGCAACGAAGTCGAGAAGAAATTCACCGCACTGCTTGAGCAGCACGCGACCGACTACAAGACCAAGGTCGTCTGGGAGTAAGCGCTCAGAAGGTTCGGGGCGGGTAAACCGCCCTCCTTGCCGGGCAAGCAAGCGGGGTGGCTGAAGCCCCCCACAGAAGTCGACACAAAAAACCGCCGTCCAGGCGGCTTTTTTGTGTCCGCTGAACTCAGGTGAACACGATCGTCTTGTTGCCGTTGACGATGATGCGATCCTCGACATGCCAGCGCACCGCACGCGCCAGCACCTGACGTTCGAGATCGCGCCCCAGCTCACGCAAGTCCGGGACTTCACGCCGATGAGACACGCGCGCGGTGTCCTGCTCGATGATCGGGCCCTGATCCAGGTCCGCAGTGACGTAGTGCGCCGTCGCCCCGATCAGCTTGACGCCGCGATCGTAAGCCTGGCGGTACGGATCCGCTCCGGCGAACGCCGGCAGGAACGAGTGATGGATATTGATGATCCGGCTCGGAAAACGCTCAACGAAAGTCGGAGACAGGATGCGCATATAGCGCGCCAGCACCAGAAAGTCCGCCGATGATTCCAGCAGTGCCAGCATCCGCTGCTCCGCATCCGCGTGCGTGGCAGCGTTGATCGGCACATGCTCGAAGCGCACACCAAAGCGCTCGACCGCATCGCGCAGATCCGGGTGATTCGAGATCACCAGCGGAATATCCACCGCCAGCTCGCCGCGCTGCCAACGCCACAGCAGCTCCATCAGGGCATGATCGTGCCGCGACACCAGAATGGCCATGCGCGGGCGCTCGACCGCATAGCTGACGTGCCAGTTCATGCCGAAACCTTGCGCGACAGCCTGGTCGAACGCCGCGGGCAGCACGTGGCGCGGCACATCCAGATGCGGCGTCTGGAACTCCAGCCGCATGAAGAAACGCCCGCCTTCTGGGTCAGTCGAATGCTGGTCCAGCTCGGTGATGTTGGCGCCGTGATCGAACAGAAAGCGCGTGACCGTGGCAACGATGCCCGGGCGGTCCGGGCAAGCGATCAACAGACGTGCGGTGGTATCGGTTTCGACAGTCATGGGTTCGACATCAATCCTCGCGGTCGCGCTTTATACCGCTTCCGCGACAACTCCGCGATCCAGCACGGTGCCCTACCCTTTCGGTTCAAGCATGGCCTTGAGCGCCGCTGCCTCGGCCTCGAACCAGGGACCATTCGCCTTCAGCGTCTGCGCCACGACTTTGCGAGCGTCGCGATCACGGCCGAGCTGTTGCAGTGCCTGCACACGCTGTTCGGCAACTTTCAGGCGATTGATCCCGTAGGCCTGTTGGGCCGCTTGCTCCAGATACGGCAACGCCGCTTCAGCGGCTCCGCGCGCCAGCAGGCTACGGCCGTAGCGGAACGGATAGACATAGTCGTCCGGATACGCCTTGATCAACTCGACCATCAGACCATCGAGTGCGTCGGCGTCGCCGTAGCGCTCCAGATAGACCCGCAGGTTGTCGGCCAGGTTACGGTCAGCAGCAAGGTTCTCGCCGACGCTGCGGCGCGTCTGTTCGCTCGCCCGTTGCAGCAGTGCGTCGGCCGCTCCGGTATCTCCAATCGCCTGATACAGGTCGACTGCGGTCAACACGATCGAACGTTGATCGGCACAGGCTTTTGCCCCGAACACGCCCGACTCCACCAGCTGTGACATGGCTGCACGCTGATTGCGCAGCAGATCGCGCGAATCGGACTGCTCACCCGCGCAGACCAGGTAGCGCTGCAGCTCATACGGGCGTTCGCATCCAAGATCGCCCGCCAGCACCTCGGCGCCGTCAGCCAGACAGGCCCAGGTGTCTTTTGCAGCGGCGTCCTGAATCAGCCTGAGCCGTGCAAGGGTCAGGCGCACGCCCGGATCCAGGTCCAGCTTCGCACGCAGTTCCGGCGTCAGCTCGGCATACCAGTCCAGCCCGCCATCGGCGTCCTGCCGGGCCAGGAAGGCGGCAAGCACCTTGTGCGCGGCAGCGGGCGCGGCTTCGTCCCCACGGCGCACCGCAAGCTTCAGCGCATCGATACTGTCACCATGGGCCAGCAGGCCATTCAGCGTCGCATAGAAATCCTCTCGGGTCTGCTCTCCGAGGATGCGCCCGATTTCGGCGCCCTGAGCGTCCAGCACCAGATATGCCGGCAGCGCCTTGATGTCCCAGCGCGCCATCAACGCCGCGCCATCCGGCGCATCGGCGTCGACCTCAACGATCACTGCACGCTTGCCGACCGCGTCCCATTCGGGTCCGGTGAGCACATGGCTGGCCATGTAGTAGCAGGAGTAGCACCACGGCGCGTGGAAATCGACGATGACCGCCGAGCCTTGAGCACCAGCGCGCGTCAGCGCCGCCTGCAATGGATCGGAGGTCGACGAGACATCGGCCGCCGCAGCGCCCTGTGAGACAACCGCAAGGGTGATCAACAAACAGCGAAGGAGGTTTCGCACTCAAGCTCCAGCGGCGGTAGCTGCGCCACTTCTTTGGGAGGCTTTGAATAGTACGCGATGCGCGCCACGTAGGCGTCCCCAGAAGCCGGATCACGCAGGTTCGAGATGCCGCGGTACTCCAACAGGTCCCGCGTCTGCGGATCGTAGGTCAGCTCCAGTGGATCGATCAGCAGCCGGAACAGCGAGTCGAGCTCGACCTTGAAGCGAACGGCGGCGCGTCCCTCGAACCGAGTATCGTCAATCCGCCGCGCGCGGAATTTGAACGCATCCAGACTGCCGGCGACCACCATGCGAAAGCGCACGGTCTGACCGCTCATCAATTCATCGAACTTCGCCAGCAGATAACTGTGGAAGCCGGAGTCGGCGGTCATGTCCGCACCGCGCGCAAGCGGCTTCCGCTCGACTTCGCCTTCGGAACCGACCTGGCGCTGCATCTCGATGGTACGGCCATTCCCGGTAATCGCTTCGATATAGGGTGGCCGCCGCAGTTCCATCCGATAGACCGGCACGTAAGGATCAGCGCTGAAATCGAGCTGCTTGACACCGAGTCGACTGCCGTCAGGTGCGTAGTACGCGATGGTCCCACCCACCCAGCGCCCATCCTCGACCCGCTGACGATGCACTTCGGTATACAGATAGCGGCCACTCTGCAGATCGTAGGCAAAGCCGTAGAACGCGCGAACCTCCGACTGCGCGGCGCCAGCCGCCACTGCGAGCGTCGGCATCAGCGCCAGTAGAACCAGTCCGGCACGCAGGCTCAGCATGACTGCGCCGCCCGCGGCTCTAACAGATAGTGCGCGACACCCCACTCGTTGCCGCCGGCATAACCAAACAGCTCGGCCACGGCCATGTAGAACATGCGCCAGCGCTGAAACCAGATGGCGGCGTCACGCTCGCCGTAGCCACGCCGGAAGATGTCGAGGATCGCGTCACGGTTGGCATCCATCCCGGCCAGCCAGTGGTTGGCGGTGCGCTCGTAGTGCGTGCCGCTGACCCACCATTGCTGCTGCAGCTTCAGATCATCCTGAAAATTCAGCAGCAGATTCTCGCTCGGCATGGTGCCTCCGGTGAAAAAGTACTGACTCATCCAGTCGGTCTGATTCTCCACCTGGAAATGGTAGGCCAGCAGCTTGTGCACGAAGATATGTACAAACAGCCTGGCGTCCGGCTTCATCCAGCGCGCGATCTTGGCTAGCAACAGACCGTAGTTCTTCATGTGCTCGAACATTTCGATCGACAGCACGCGATCAAACCGGGCCTGATCGGCGTCAAACTCGAAATCCACGATGTTGCCGGTGACGATCGACAGATTGTCCAGGCCGCGTTCCGCGGCACGCGCCAGAATGTCGGTGCGTTGTCCATGGGAATTGGACAGGCCGACCACCTGCGAATTCGGATAGCGCTCGGCCAGCCACAGCGACAGCGAGCCCCAACCGCAGCCGAGGTCCAGCATGCGCTGGCCGTCGACCAGACCGGCACGCTCGGCATACAGGCGGAACATCAGCTCCTCTGCCTGCGCCAGGGTTTCCTGGCCGGTCGGATACAGGGCGCAGGAATACTTCAATCGCGGTCCCAGGTGCTGATGGAAGAACGCCGCCGGCACCTCATAGTGCTGCGCGTTGGCCGCGCCGGTCTCCACCGCGATCGGACTGGCCCGCAGTTCCGCCAGGAACTGATTGAAGCGCTGGGAGCGTCGCTCACCGTCACCACAGTGTTCGTCTTGAAGGCGTCGCTTCATCAGCTGCTGCATGCCCAGTCGGGCCAGACCATCAGGCACACGCCCACGCTCACACCAGTCGATGAGATTCATCCGAACACTCCGCTATTTCGAGTCGCGCGCCCCAGATGAGCCGCGCAGAGAGATCAAACCGCCCGCGTCGCAGCGATCAGCTGCGCCGGGGCGGCCATGGAATCAATGCGTTGGTGCT
>JBFFJL010000010.1:0-20507 GCA_041555955.1 Nevskiaceae bacterium | reverse complement strand
TCAGAATTCCAAGTGGATCCAGGAGCCATGGCTGCGTCTGCTGGACTGCTGCCAGGAGTCGGACGGCGGTGTCGCGATCCTGGTCACCAGCCTCGAACGCGCGCGCGACCTGAAGCAGCCGCCGGTGAAGATCGTCGGCGCCTGCCAGTCGATTCCGTACAACGTCGAGGTGATCTCCAACTACTACCACGACGACCTGACGATCATGCCGGAGGCCTGGGGCACGGCGAAGCGTCTGTATGCACAGACCGGCATGAAGCCGACCGACATGCAGGCGGCGATGATCTACGACGCGTTCTCGCCGCAGGTACTGATGCAGCTGGAAGCCTTCGGCTTCTGCGGCAAGGGCGAGGGTGCTGAATTCATCAAGAGCGGCGCGATCGCCATCGACGGCCAGCTGCCGATCAATACCCACGGTGGTCTGGCCGGCGAAGCCTACATCCACGGCATGAACAGCATGGCCGAGGGCGTGCGTCAGGTGCGTGGGAGCTCGGTCAACCAGGTCAAGGACGTCACCAACGTACTGGTGTCGTCGGGCATGGCCGGCGCAATCTTCAGCAAGGCCTGAAGGCCCGGCTCACGACCGCTGCACATGACGCATCAGATTGATCTGCAGTTCGATGTCGCCGTCGGCTTGCCCGGCGACGGGCCGGTGCAGATGGCCGCCAGCGTGTGGCTGCCGCAAGATCCGGCGGCGGCGCCGCGCATCTGGTGCTGCCTGCCGGGCGGCAACATGAATCGCGGCTACTACGATCTGCAGCCGCCGGACGATGCCAGCGACAGCAGCTATTCGTTCGCGCGGCAGATGTGCGCGCGTGGCGATCTGGTCGCGGCCTTCGACTATCTGGGCATCGGCGACAGCACGCGGCCGGAGGACGGCTATCTGCTGACGCCCGCGCTGCTCACCGAGGCGAATGCACAGGTGCTGAGTGCGCTGTTGCAGCGGCTGCGCGCGGGGGAGCTGGAGGGCGTTCCCGCGTTGCCCGCGTTGCGCGCGATCGGCGTCGGCCATTCGATGGGCGCGATGATGACGGTGCTGCTGCAGGCCCACGCGCGTCCGTATGAGGCGCTGGCCTTGCTGGGGTTTTCGACCCGCGGTCTGCCGGAGTATCTGAGTCCCGAGATTCGTGAGCTGGCGCAGGACGTGCCAAAGGTGCGTGCGCGTCTGGTCGAACTGAGCAAGACGATGTTCCCGGTGCCGTATCCGGTGATCAAATCCTCCGGCAACGGAGCCGAGCTCTACGGCAGCGCCAAGGCCGAGCCCGCGGGCGTCGCCGCGCTGAAGCGTGCGACCGAACACGTGCTGGCGGTGCCGGCGTTCCTGTCGATGTTGCCGGGCAACGTCGCGCCGGAAGCGGCGCAGATGGACGTGCCGCTGTTCCTGGGCCTGGGTGAGCGCGACATGGCGGGCTCCACACACCAGATCCCGGCAGCGTTTCCGGCCAGCCGCGACGTCACGCTGCAGATCCTGCCCGAGACCGGGCACAGCCACTTCCTGTTTCCTGCTCGCGAACGCCTGTTTGCGCGCCTCGACCACTGGATCCGGGGCGTCTGCGGCTGACGCACGGCGCGCGCAGCCTTGCTAGGCTTCGCGACCTGTCAGTGTCGAGAACTCACCATGGCCGCTTCCCCCGTGCATTACGAATTGGATCAGGGCATTGCCGTCATCCGCATGGACGATGGCAAGCGCAATGCCCTGTCGCCGTCGATGTTCAAGGCGCTCAATGCTGCGCTGGACCGGGCCGAGCGCGACGGTGCGATCGTCATCCTGACCGGCCGCGACGAGGTGTTCTCAGCCGGCTTTGACCTCAAGGTGATGAAGTCCGGGGGGCTCGACGCCCTGCGCATGCTGCATGCGGGGTACTCGATGACGGCGCGAGTGCTGAACTATCCCTATCCCGTCATCGTGGCCTGCAACGGGCACGTCCTGGCCATGGGCGTGTTTCTGATGCTGTCGTCCGACTACATCATCGCCAGTCGCGGCGACTTCAGGATCTCGGCCAATGAGGTTGCACTGGGGCTGACGATGCCGAGGGTGGCCGCAGCGATGCTGCAGCATCGGCTGACCCCGGCCGCATTCCAGCGCGCGGTGACGTTGTCGGAATACTTTCCGCCTGAATCGGCGCTGCAAGCCGGATTTTTCGACGAACTGGTGGCGCCGGACGCCCTGATGACCCGGGCGATGGCGTGTGCGGGCGAGTTCGCCAAGCTCGACATGGCGGCGCACGCCGCCTCGAAACGGCGCATCCGTGCAGCGCTGAGCGGCCATATCCGCCGCAGCGTCGCGCTGGACGTCAAGGATGCCGCGATGATGGGGCTGCGCGGACGTCGGCCGCGCTAGAGCGAACAGAGGGCGGGTCGACCCCGCAGCGGTTCGGCGCCGATTCCGGGCGAACTCACGCAAGTGGACGGGGTGGACGCCCGCATCAATCCGGTACAGTCCGCCCGGTATTCAAGTGAGCTTGTGGAGAAACAATGGCAAACGCAGCACTCAAGGCGGGTGGACGGTTCAAGAGCGCGGTCAGCGACGTGCAGATCATGGTGATCAAGGCGCCGGCTGGCGAGCACGAACTCGGCTGCGGTGGCGTGCCGATGCTGGGCGGCACCGAAGCCGCAGCGGAGGGTGTGCAGCTGGACGCGGCCGACAGCGGCGAGACCTTGATCGGCAAGCGCTACGTCAATGAGGACGAGTCGCTGGAGCTGCTGTGCACCAAGGGCGGCAAGGGCACGCTGTCCCTGAACGGCACCGCGCTCGAGGTCAAGCAGGCCAAGCAGCTGCCGTCGTCGGACTGAACGGCGGTGATACGTGACTGGTGATACGTGATTCGTAAAAGCTAACACACCAATCACCAATCACCAGTCACCGATCACGTGCGTAGCGAAGCAGAGCAATGAACATTTCCACCATTCTCGACATGGCGGCCGAAGCTTTCGGCGATCGCGTCGGCGTCGTTTGCGGCGACGAGCGCATGACCTACACCGAGCTGCGCGAAACCGCGTACGCGGCGGCGCAGCGGATCAAGGCCAGCGGCGCGCAGTATCTGGTCTTGCTTGACGTCAACAGCCCGGCGGCAACCGTCGCGGTGTTTGCCGCGGCCTATGCCGACGTGCCCTACGTGCCGTTGAACTACCGGCTGACCCCGAACGAGATCAACGAGCTGATCGACCGCGCCTCGCCGGCCTATCTGATCACCAGCGCCGAGCTGCGCGAAAAGGTCCAGCCGCGCGATGACATGACTGTGGTCGATCGCAGTGAAGTGCTGGCCGAACAGGCGCCGGAAGACATGCTCCCGCCGGAAGTCAGCGACGATCCGCGTGCGGTCGCGGTGCAGCTGTTCACCAGCGGTACCACCGGCAAGCCCAAGGCGGCGATCCTGCGCCACGAGAACCTGATGTCGTACATCGTCGGCACGGTCGAGTTCGCCGCCGCCGAAGAGGACGACGCGATTCTGGTCACGGTGCCGCCGTACCACATCGCCGGCATCTCCTCGGTGCTGTCGTCGACCTACGCCTGCCGCCGCGTGGTGCAGATGCCTAATTTCGAGGCGGCCGAATGGCTGCGGCTGTGCGCTCAGGAGCGCGTGTCAAATGCCTTCCTGGTGCCGACGATGTTGCAGCGGATCGTCGAGCATCTGGACACGACTGGCACCACGCCGGAACTGCCGGCGCTGCGCGCGCTGGCCTACGGTGGCGGCAAGATGCCGCAGACCACGATCGCGCGCGCGATGCAGCTGTTCCCGAGCGTGGATTTCACCAATGCCTACGGCCTGACCGAGACCAGCTCGACGGTCGCCGTGCTCGGCCCTGACGATCATCGCGACGCCGCGGCCAGCAGTGATCCCTACGTGCAGAAGCGCCTGGGTTCGGTCGGTCGTGCCACTGGCGCGGTCGAAATCCAGATCCGTGACGACGACGACAAGCCGGTGGATGTGGACGTGCCCGGCTACGTGTTCGTGCGTGGGCCGCAGGTTTCCGGCGAGTACAAGCAGCAGGGCAGCCAGCTGGATCGTGATGGCTGGTTTCCGACGCGCGATCGCGGCTGGCTCGACCGCGACGGCTATCTGTATCTGGAAGGTCGCGCCGACGACGTCATCGTGCGCGGCGGCGAGAACATCTCGCCCGGCGAGATCGAGGATGTGCTGCTGACGCACCCCGCCGTCGCTGACGTCGCCTGCGTGGCGATGCCAGATGAGCAGTGGGGCGAGGCAGTGGCCGCGGCGGTGGTCTTGAAGGACGGCGCCACGGTGAGCATCGAAGAACTGCAGAGTCTGGTGAAGGGGCAGCTTCGCTCTTCGCGCGTGCCGCAGACCATCGTGTTCAAGGATGCGTTGCCGTACAACGAAACCGGCAAGCTACTGCGCCGCGTGATCCGGCAGGAATTTGCCTGACGCGCGACGCGATGTTCGGGGGAGCGTCGCCATGAAACGAATCTGGAACAGCGGGATCGCCTCTGGGCTTGCGCTGCTGTTGGCCAGCTGCGGCTCGGGTGGTGACGGCGCGGGTCAAACCGCTTCGCCAGTGACTGCGGCGCAGGTCTCCGGTCCGATCGGCGACGCCGGCATCCAGGGGCACGCGCTGTGGGACAGCTGGTACGACCTTGCCGATCTCGGATACGTCGAGGAGGAGTACTTCGTCTCTGGTACTGCACAGAGTCAAGCCGATCCTGCACAGAGTGCGGCGTACACGACGCGCATCCTGGTGCGCCGCCCAATCGATGCGGCTGCATTCAACGGCACGGTGATCCTCGATTGGGTCAACGTCACTGCGCAGTTCGAAAACGCCGTCGACACGCTCGAAGCGCACCCGCTGTTTCATCGCGACGGTTATGCGTATGTGCATGTCAGTGCGCAGGCTGCCGGGCTGTGCTGCGTGCCGGTATTGACTCCGAAGATGTGGGATCCGGTGCGCTACGCCGCGATCGACCATCCGGGCGACGATTATGCCTTCGACATGTTTTCGCAGATCGCGCAGACGATGAAGCGACCGGACGACATCGACCCGATGGCTGGGCTGCCGGTGGAAAGAGTGATTGCGGTCGGTCAGTCGCAGTCGGGGACGCGCCTGCGCGACTATCTGATCGCGGTGCAGCCGCGGGCGCGCGTGATCGACGCGTTTCTGATTCACGCCGACGGCAGCGGCGAGAAGACTTACCCGGCCGATCCGGCGGCGCCAACGATCCAGTTGCTCAGCGAGCGCGAGGCGACGCCCGAAGCGCCGAATGTCTCAGGCAACTACCGTCTCTGGGAGATTGCCGGCGCCGCTCACCAGGATTTCTGGATCGGCGTGCACCAGGTTCAGGGCCAGAGCGTTCGCGCGGTCTCCGGTCTGCGCCAGGCTGGCTCTGCCGACGACGCACTGCACGTGCAGGCCGGCAACTACGGGGAGCAGTACGATCCGGGTCAGTTCATTTGCATCGTCGAGGGGACGCAGTTTCCGTTGCGCTACGCGGTGATGCGCGCGATCGATGCGCTTGACCGCTGGCTGCGTGACGGCACAGCGCCGCCGCAGGGGCCGCGCTTCGCGTTCGACGACAGCGGCACACTGGCGCGCGACGCAGACGGCAACGCGCTGGGCGGCATTCGCTTGCCACCGATCGATGTGCCGGTCGCGACCTATCGTTCCGATCTGTGCGATCTCGGCGGCATCACGATTCCCTTCACCGAGTTGCAGCTGCTGCAGCGCTATCCGACACACGCCGACTACGCCTGTCAGATGAAGGCTGCGACCGAGCGCTCGCTTGCCCAGGGTTTCCTGCTGCCGGAAGATGCCGCAGATTTGATGCAGCGCGTCGAGCAGTCGGCCAGTCGCTGGCTCGTAGCGGGCGAGCGCGACTGCTGAGCTTTTGCATTCATTCACCGCACCCACTGCAGGACCGCCATGTTCGTCATCGAAAAAACGCTGGAGATCGACGCCCCCGCCGAGATTGTGTGGGAAGTGATCTCCGACCTTCCGCGCTATCCGCAGTGGAATCCGTTCTGCCTGGAATGCCGCTCGACCTTGGTGCCCGGTGATCCGATCGACATGAAGGTCAAGCTGATGGCCAAGCCGCAGGCGCAGCGTGAGTGGATGATCGGCTGCGAACCGGGGAGGGGGTTCTCGTATCGCATGCAGCCGGTACCGATGGGCGCGCTGTCGAGCTTCCGTTCGCACGAGATCGAAGCCACCGGCGCGGCGACCGCGCGTTACCGCTCCTACTTTCATCTGAAAGGCTGGATGAAGTTCGTCGTGCTCGGTCTGTTCCGCAGCAAGCTCGAAGACGGATTTGCTGGCATGAGCGCGGCGATCAAGGCCCGTGCGGAATCTCTATGGGCCCAGCGCCAGGCCAGCGCGGCGGCTTGAGTGCTGCCGACGCAGACTCCGGACCGTAGCGGGATCGGTGCCGCGTATGCGCGGCAGCTGCTCGACGCGGTTGGCTGTGATGCGGTTCCGGTTTCGCTGGCTTCCGAACATCCGGCGCTGAGCGCCGCCCGCTGTGGCCTGATGGCGCTGACCGGCCGCGCCGACGGCGCGCCGCTGATCTGTCCGGCACCCCTGGCATCCTGCGCCGACGGCGCGCTGGCCGCCTTGGCTGCACTGGCGCCAGCGGGTGTTCTTGACGGTCTGCGTGGCGCGAATCTGCTGACTGAACGCGCCGCGATCGCAGGGCACCTCCGTGCCGGTAACGTTTCGCCGGGCGGGAGCTGTCATCTGCTCGAATGCGCCGACGGCGCGATCGCGCTGAGCCTGACCCGCGACGACGACTGGGCGCTGCTGCCGGCTTGGCTGGCGGACATGGATGCGGGCGACGCTCCCGTTTCCGGACGCTGGGACGCACTGATGTCAATGGTGCGGTCGCAGCGCATGCATGCGCTGGTCGAGCTGGGGCGCGAGCTGGGGCTTGCGATCTGTCCGGTCGCACCGCCGCCGTCGCGGCCGCTGCCATGGTTTGAGCATATTGCCGGGCGCGGCTTTGGCCGCGCGGTCGCGGCGCCAACGCGGGCGCCACGCGTGGTCGATCTGTCGTCGCTATGGGCGGGGCCGTTATGCAGTCACCTGCTGCAACGCAGCGGTGCCGACGTCGTCAAGGTCGAGAGTCTGGCGCGGCCGGACGGCGCGCGCCGCGGACCGCCGGCGTTCTTTGATCTTCTCAACGCTGGCAAGCGCAGCGTCGCGCTGGATTTTTCCAGCGCGCAGGGGCGCGGCCAGTTGCAGGCGCTGCTGGCGCAGGCGGACATCGTCATCGAAGCCTCTCGCCCACGCGCGTTGCGCCAGCTCGGTATCGACGCCGAGGCGCTGGTCCAGGCCCATCCGGCGCTGACCTGGATTTCGATCAACGGCTACGGTCGCGCCGATCCGATGGCGCAGTGGATCGCTTATGGCGATGACGCCGGCGTCGCCGCTGGCCTGTCACGGATGATGGTTGAAGCCAGCGCTCAGCGTGTGATCGTCGGCGATGCCATTGCCGATCCGCTGACCGGCTTGCACGCGGCCCTCGCGGCCTGGGCCGGCTATCGACGTGGTGGCGTGGGGTTGCTGTCGATCGCATTGACCGACGTGGTGCGGCATTGCATCGCAGCCGATCCGGTCGCCGGTAGTCTGCGCGAACGTGCACAGATCTGGCGTCAGCGTATCGATGAAGCGCAGAAGCTTCTTCAGGATGTGCGTGTCACGGTTGCCGAGCCGCAGGCGCGTCAAGCCGAGGGCGTGGCTGCGGCACTGGGCGCCGATACCGAAACGGTGTTGCGTGACTGGGGCATCAAGTGCTGATACGCGCGGTCGAACTCGACTACGGCGCGCGCGTTGTCGATCTGCGGATCGAAGACGGCCGCATCTGCCAGATTGCCGAAAGCCTCGCGCCGCATGCGGCTGAGGCGGTCATCGACGCCGGCGGCTGTGCGCTGCTGCCCAGCCTGCACGATGCGCACATTCATTTGTACGCCGCCGCGGCTGCCGCGGCCTCGGTGCGCTGCGGTCCGCCGCACTGTGGTGACGCAGCGGCGCTGGCAGCGGCGCTGGAGCGGCGCGACGCCGAATTGCCGGCGGGCGAGTGGCTGCGCGGCGTCGGCTTCCATGATGTGGTGATGGCCGACCATGGGTCGGCGCTGGATCGTGCGTGGCTGGATCGCATGCTGCCGCAACGTCCGGTGCGCATCCAGCACCGAAGCGGACGCCTGTGGCTGCTGAATACCGCGGCGCTGCGGCAGCTCGGCGTCGATCCCGAGGTCGCCGGTGATGATCCGCTGGAGCGCAGCGACGGCCGCGCAAGTGGACGGCTCTACGATGCCGACGCCTGGCTGCGTGCGCGCCTGCCGGCGCAGCGGCCGGATCTGGCACTGCTCAGCCGGCAGCTGTGGGCGCTGGGCGTGACCGCGGTCACCGATACAGGGCACGACAACGACGCCGACAGCTGCCGCGCACTGGGCGCGGCGCAGGCGCGCGGCGAACTGCTGCAGGATGTCTGCGTGATGGGCGGTGCCGGGCTCGATGATGTGGAGCGCGACGCCGAATTCGGCGGGCGCCAGCTGCGGCGCGGCGCGCGCAAGTTCCATCTGCACGATCACGCGCTGCCGGATTTCGATGCACTGTGCGCGCAGATCCGGCAGGCCCATGCGGCGGGGCGCAATGTCGCGTTTCACTGCGTCAGCCGGGTGGACCTGACCTTTGCGCTGGCTGCGCTGCAGGCTGCGGGAGCCGTGATCGGCGATCGCATCGAGCACGCCTCGGTGGCGCCGCCGGAGCTGGTCGAACAGGTCGCGGCGCTGGGGCTCACGGTGGTGACGCAGCCGGCGCTGGTGGCCGAACGCGGCGACGACTATCTGTGCGAGGTCGATGCCGAGGATCAGCCGTGGCTGTACCGGCTGCGCGGCTGGCTGGATGCCGGCGTGCTGCTGGCGGCCAGCAGCGACGCGCCTTACGGCGCACCCGATCCGTGGGCGGCGATGGCTGCGGCGGTGACCCGGCGTACCCGCGATGGGCAGCGCCTGGGGCCGGGCGAGGCCCTGATTCCGCAACAGGCGTTGCAGGGCTGGCTGGGTAGTGCAGAAGCACCCGGAATCCCGCGCCGCGTTGCGGTGGGTGCGCCGGCAGATCTTTGCCTGATGGCGCAGCCCTGGTCGGGGTTGGCGGATGCGATCGCCGCCGGCACCGCGCGGCCGCGACGGATCTTTCAGCGTGGTGTCGAAGTGACGTTCTAGAGCCGTCTCCGGAAGGCCTCTGCGGCGACCACGGCCGGGCCAGTACAATGCCCGCCCCAAAGGAGCCGTATCGATGATCAAGAGCATGACCGGGTATGCCCGGGTCGAAACCACCGGTGAGAACGGCCGATTGAGCTGGGAGATTCGCGCGGTCAATCACCGCTATCTCGATGCGCAGTTCAAGTTGCCTGAAGAATTCCGCGTGCTGGAACCGGATCTGCGCACTGCGGTCGGCGCACAGGTGTCCCGCGGCAAGGTTGAGTGCACCTTGCGCTATCAGCGCGAGATTGCGGTGGGCGAACAGATCGCGGTTGATGCTCAGCGTCTGGCGCAGCTGCGCACCGCGCTGGACTTGGTCACCGAGCAACTGGGGGCGACCACGGCGCCGGAACCGATGCGCGTGCTGGGTTTTCCCGGCGTCGTGCGCGAAGAGCGCTCAGATCTCGCCCCGCTGATCGGCGAGGCGAAGGCGTTGTTCGGGCAGGCGCTGGATGAGTTCAACCGCGCCCGCGCCAGCGAAGGCGAGCGTCTGGCGCAGTTTCTGCGCGAGCGCTGCGATGGCCTGCAGGTACTGGTGGCGGATGTGCGCACGCGCTATCCGCTGGTGCGCGACCAGTGGCTGGAACGCCTGCGTCAGCGCTGTGCCGATCTGGGCGTCGAGGTTGAGCCCGCGCGGCTGGCGCAGGAGCTGGCACTGGCGGCGCAGCGGCTCGACGTCGAGGAAGAGATGTCGCGGCTCGAAAGTCACCTGCAGGAAGTCGCCCAGGCGATCAAGCGCAAGGAGCCGATCGGGCGCAAGCTCGACTTCCTGATGCAGGAGCTCAACCGCGAGGCCAACACAACATCGTCGAAGTCGCAGGATGCCGACATGACACGCTCGGCGGTCGACATGAAAGTCCTGATTGAGCAGATGCGCGAACAGGTGCAGAACATCGAATAGGCTCGGTACGGGCAGGAAACCGGCACAACACCGATATGACACACGGCAATCTGATCATCGTTTCGGCGCCCAGCGGCGGCGGTAAGACCAGCCTGACGCGGGCTCTGCTGCCGTGTCTGGCCGAGCGCGGGATCGGTGCAACGATCTCGGTGTCCTACACCACGCGCGCACCGCGCAGCGGGGAGGTTGACGGCACGCACTATCACTTTGTCGACGACGCCGAGTTCCTGCGCATGATCGACGCCGGCGAGCTGCTGGAACATGCCGAAGTGTTCGGCCGCCGCTATGGCACCGGGCGCCAGCGCACCGAGGAACTGCTGGCGCAGGGCCAGGATGTGATTCTGGATATCGACTGGCAGGGCGCGCGTCAGGTGCGCCAGTGCCTGCCGGCAGTGCGCTCGGTGTTCATCCTGCCGCCGTCGCTGGAAGAGCTGGAACGGCGACTGCGCGGGCGCAGCCAGGATGACGAAGAAACGATTGCCCGGCGCATGCGCGAGGCGCGGCAGGAAATGTCGCACTACGACGAATACGATTTCGTCATCGTCAACGAGGTGTTCGAGCAGGCGCTGGCGCAGTTGACCGCGGTGTTTGTCGCTTCAAGGCTCGCGCGCGCGCCACAGCAGGCGGCGCTGGCGGGTCTGATTGATGCCCTGCTGGGCCCGGCTGGCGTCTGAGTGGCAAATCCACTAGAATATCGACCCATTTTCTGCCGTACCTGTGGTGAATCATGGCTCGCATTACCGTTGAAGACTGCCTCGACAAGATCCCCAACCAGTTCGATCTGACTCTGGTTGCTGCCAAGCGCGCTCGCCAACTGGCGCGTGGTGCCGAGGCGCATCTGCCGTGGGGCAACCACAAGTCAACGGTGCTGTCGCTGCGCGAGATTGCCGAAGGCCACGTCAGCCGCAAGGTGCTCGAAGAGATCGACCTGCCGGCGATCCAGCAGCCGAAGATGGAACTCGAAGCTCTGGATCCGTCGTTCGACGCCTGAGGCGCCGACTGATTGCAACGAAAACCCGCCGGAAGGCGGGTTTTTTGTGCCCGCAGGTTTTGTTGTCGGAGGGCTGCGCTGCAAGGCAATCGTCCCCATATACTTCAGGTATGGAGATGTCCGTCATTCAGCGCCTAGGCAACGCGATCCGCACCCAGCGGGTCGAGCGCGCGTTTGGCATTGATGCCTTGTGTCGGGTGCTTGAAAGCTATCTGCCGGACAATCAGGTGGCGGAGGTCCGTCGCGCCGCCGAGTTCGCCACCAGCGTCCATGACGGGCAGCGGCGCAAGTCCGGAGAGCCCTATGTCTACCACCCGCTGGCGGTGGCGCGGACCCTGGCCGAGATGCGGCTGGATCACACCACGCTGATCGCGGCGATCCTGCACGACGTCATCGAAGACACCGGCATTTCCAAGGAATCGCTGGCCCTGGAGTTCGGCGAGGAAGTCGCCGAACTGGTCGATGGGGTCAGCAAAATCGACAAGATCGAAGGCCGCTCGCGGATCGAGATGCAGGCGGAGAGCTTCCGCAAGCTGCTGCTGGCGATGACGCGCGATCTGCGCGTGATCCTGGTCAAGCTGGCCGATCGCCTGCACAACATGCGGACGCTGGACCACATGGCGGCGGACAAGCGCCGCCGAATCGCGCGCGAGACCCTGGAGATCTACGCGCCGATCGCGCAGCGGCTCGGGATCTACATCATCCGCACCGAGTTGGAGGATCTGGCTTTCGCCTATCTGTATCCGCAGCGCCACCGGGTGTTGCAGCAGGCGGTCGACGAGCAGCTTGGCGATACCCGCAAGCTGATCCGCGAGGTCGAGCAGAAGCTGTCGATGACCCTGCGCGAGGAGGGCATTGGCGCCTCTGTGGTCGGGCGACAGAAGAATCTGTACAGCATCTACCAGAAGATGCGGCGCAAGAAGCTGAAGCTGCTGAAGGTGATGGACGTGCTCGGCTTCCGCGTGATCGTGTCCAAGGTCGACGACTGCTATCGCGCGCTCGGCGTGGTGCATCACGTCTACAAGCCGGTGCCCGGAGAATTCGACGACTACGTCGCCAACGCCAAGTCCAATGGCTATCAGTCGCTGCATACCTCCTGCGTCGGGCCGCAGGGGCACAAGATCGAAGTGCAGATTCGTACTCGCGACATGCATCACGTCGCCGAGAGCGGTATCGCCGCGCACTGGCAGTACAAGGCCGGGTCGCGTGACGGCGGTGTCGCGCCGCAGGTGCGTGCACGCGAATGGGTGTCGAGCCTGTTCGACGACTACGGCGCCAGCAGTCCGATGGACTTCATCGAGAACGTCAAGGTCGATCTGTTTCCGGATGAGGTCTATGTGTTTTCGCCCAAGGGCGACATCCGACGGCTGCCGCGCGGCGCGACGCCAGTCGACTTCGCCTATGCGGTGCACTCGGAGCTGGGTGATCACTGCGTCGCAGCGCGTCTGGATGGCGCACTGGAGCCGCTGAATTCGTTGCTCGGCAATGGCCAGACGGTCGAGATCATTACCGCCAAGCATGCGCGGCCGAATGCCGCGTGGCTGAACTTCGTCAAGACCGCCAAGGCGCGCTCGGCGATCCGGACCTATCTGCGCGCACAGCGCGAGGATGAGGCGGTGCGCCTCGGCCGGCGTCTGCTGGAGATCGCCTTGCGCGGCCTGTCGGTTCCGGCCAGCGTGCTCAAAGACGACGAAGCCTTGGCGCCGGTGCTCGCGGCGTACAAGTGTGCGGACGTCGAAGAGCTGTACGCCGATATCGGTGTCGGTCAGCGGCTGGCTACACTGGTGGCACGGCACTTCCTGCCACAGAGTGATTCCGACACAGCGCGCGAGGGCGGTCACGCGCCGGCGCTGGCGATCGAAGGCACCGAAGGTCTGGTGCTGGACTATGCACGCTGCTGCCATCCGATCCCTGGCGACGAGATTCGCGGTCACGTCAGCGTCGGACGCGGCATCGTCGTGCACCGGGTCGAATGCCGCAGTCACGCCAAGGGTCGGCCGCAGGACTGGGTGCCGCTGGCGTGGTCGGACAAGGTGCAGGGCGACTTCCTGGCCGAAATTCATATTCAGGCCATCAACAAGCGCGGTCTGCTGGCCAAGGTCACTGCCGAGATCGCCGCGGCAGAGTCTTCGATCGAGAACGTGCAGATGCCCGAACGCGGCAGCGGCGAAGCGACCGAAACCCGCTTCACCATCACCGTGAAGGACCGCGTGCATCTGGCGCGTGTCATCCGGCGGCTGCGGCGGATCGACTGGGTCGAGCGCGTCACCCGCATCTGATTCCGCTTTCTTCCTTCCACTGAAAAGTTCGAAACATGAGCCGAACGATTATCCAAACCGATCAGGCGCCGGCGGCAATTGGCACGTACTCGCAGGCGGTCCAGTACGGCAGCACGGTCTATCTGTCCGGGCAGATTCCGCTGGACCCGGCGACGATGCAGATGGTCAACGAAACCTTCGAGGCCGAAGTGCATCAGGTGTTCACCAATCTGCGCGCGGTGGCCGAAGCCGCCGGCGGCTCGCTGGCCAAGATTGCCAAGCTCAACCTCTATCTGACCGATCTGGCGCACTTCGCCGCCGTCAACGAGATCATGGCCGAGTACTTCCAGGCGCCGTATCCGGCGCGCGCCGCGGTCGGCGTTGCCGCGTTGCCCAAGGGCGCGCGGGTGGAAGCGGACGCCGTGCTGGTGCTTGACTGAGTTTCGCCGACCGCGCTCCGGCTCCAGTCCGGGCGCGCGGCCGGCGTTGTCGCTCGATACCGAAGCGACGTTCCTGAAGGGTGCGGGTCCCGCGGTCGCGCAACGCTTGCGCGGCCTCGGCATTCTGCGCGTGCGCGACCTTCTGTTTCATCTGCCGCTGCGGTATGAGGACCGCCGCAAGCACCAGTCCGTGGCGCGTTTGCGGCCGGACGAGGATGCGCTGGTGCTCGGGCGCATCGTCGCCACCGATGTGCGTATTGCGCGACGCCGCGTGTTGCGGGTGGTGATCGACGACGGGACCGGCGGCCTGAGTCTGCGCTTCTTCCATTTCAATGAGGCGCAGCGCAAGAACCTGATCGAAGGCCACTGGATGCAGGTCTTCGGCACCGTGCGCGCCGGTGCTGCCGGTCCGGAGATGGTGCACCCGCAGTATCGCGTCGCGGACAGTGCCGAGGCTTTGCCGCCGGAGCGTGATCTGACGCCGATCTATCCGCTGACCACCGGGATCACCCAGCAGCGCATGCGCGGGCTGATCGAGCAGGCGCTGCGCCTTGCGGCGACCGATGCCGAACTGGCGAGCACGCTGCCGGGTCTGGATGGGCCGGCCACGCCGGACGCCTTGCAGGTGATCCACCGCCCGCACAGCGATGAGGATGCACGTCAGTTGCTGGAGCAGCGGCATCCCGCGCAGCGGCGTCTGGTGCGCGAAGAGCTGTTGGCCCATCAGCTCGGCATGCGGCTGCTGCGCAGCCGTCTGAAGTCGCATCCGGCGCATCGGCTGACCGCCGCGGTCGATGCCGCCGCCGAGCTGCAATCCGTGCTGGCGTTCAGCTGTACCGGCGCCCAGCAGCGCGTGCTGAGCGAAACCGCTGCGGATCTGCAGCGTGAGCATCCGATGCTGCGGCTGGTGCAGGGCGACGTCGGCAGCGGCAAGACGGTGATTGCCGCCGCCGCGCTGCTGGCGGCCTATCGCAGTGGACTGCAGGCGGCACTGGTGGCGCCGACCGAACTGCTGGCCGAACAGCACTTGCGCAATCTGAGCCAGTGGTTTGGTGCGCTCGGTATCACGCCGCTGTTTCTGGCCAACCGCATGAAGAAGGCCGAACGCACCGCGGTGCTGGCGCAGCTGGCGGCGGAGCAACCGGCGATCGTGATCGGCACCCACGCGGTGTTCCAGGAGCAGGTCACGTTCTCGCATCTGGCGCTGGCAGTGGTCGACGAGCAGCATCGCTTCGGCGTGCAGCAGCGCATCGCACTGCGCGACAAGGGCGGCGCGCGCGCGCCGCATCAGCTGATCATGTCGGCGACGCCGATCCCGCGCACCTTGGCGCAGACGGTCTATGCCGATCTCGATGTCTCGGTCATTGACGAGCTGCCACCGGGGCGCACGCCGGTGGTGACGGTGGTGCTGTCCAACGAGCGCCGCGACGAGGTGCTGCGCCGGATCGGTGAAGCCTGCGCCGCCGGGCGCCAGGTCTACTGGGTCTGCACCCTGATCGAGGAGTCCGAGGAGCTGGATGCCGAAGCCGCCGAGGCCACCGCCGCGCGCCTGCGCAACGAACTGCCGGCGCTGCAGGTGGGCCTGGTGCACGGGCGCATGAAGTCAGCGGACAAGGACGCGCAGATGCGTGCGTTCAAGGACGGCATCTCGCAGCTGCTGGTTGCGACCACGGTGATTGAGGTCGGCGTCGACGTGCCCAATGCCAGCATCATGGTGATCGAGAACGCGGAGCGCCTGGGCCTGGCGCAGTTGCACCAGCTGCGCGGCCGTGTCGGCCGCGGCGCGCAGGCCAGCCAGTGCGTGTTGCTGTACCAGCCGCCGATGGGTGACATCGCGCGCGCGCGGCTGGAGACGATGCGTTCGACCACCGATGGCTTCGCGATCGCGCAGCGGGATCTGGAACTGCGCGGTCCGGGCGAATTGCTGGGGCGGCGCCAGACCGGCGACATCGGCATGAAGCTGGCGGACCCGATGCGCGACGCCGCGCTGATCCCGCCACTGCAGACCCTGGCTGATCGCTGGCTGGTCGAGCACCCGGCGCTGGCGCGTGCGCTGATCGCGCGCTGGGTCGGCGATCCCGAGCGCTACGCGCAGGTTTGAGCACGTGATGGCATCGGAACGCGCCCCACTGGCGCTATGCTTGCGTGCATGAACGCATCCGTTGAACCGATGCCGCTGCGAACCAAGCTGGTCGACTACGCCCGGCTGATGCGGCTCGACCGTCCGGTCGGGATCTATCTGCTGCTGTGGCCGACCCTGTGGGCGCTGTGGTTCGCGGCCGACGGCATGCCGTCGCTGCACGTGCTGCTGGTTTTCGTTGCCGGCACGGTATTGATGCGCTCGGCCGGTTGCGCGATCAACGACTTCGCCGACCGCGAATTTGATCCGCATGTCGAGCGCACGCGGCACCGTCCGGTGGCGTCCGGCCGCGTCAGTCCGGAGGAAGCGGTGCGATTGTTTGTTGCGGTGTCGCTGATCGCGTTCGCGCTGCTGACCTCGCTGAAGAACACGCTGGCGATTGCATTGGCGGTCCCGGCCGCGCTGCTGGCGGCGAGCTACCCGTTCGCCAAGCGCCACATCAGCATGCCGCAGGCGGTGCTCGGCATCGCCTTTTCCTGGGGTATTCCGATGGCCTACGCCGCGGTCCAGCATCATGTCGACTGGCCCCAGGCGCTGCTGCTGATGGCGGCCAATGCCTGCTGGGTGATCGCGTACGACACCTATTACGCGATGGTCGACCGCTCGGACGATCTGAAGATCGGCGTGAAATCCTCAGCGATACTGTTCGGCCGCTACGACCGGTTGGCGATCATCGCCCTGCAGGCGCTGGCGTTGTTGCTGTTGGCCGGGGTCGGCGCCGGCGTGGGCTGCGGAGTTTCTTACTACGCCGGCTTGCTCGTTGCGGCAGTGCTTTCGCTGTGGCACTTCCGCATGACGCGGGATTGCAGCGCGCCCGCGTGCTTCCGCGCTTTCGTGCAGAACCACTGGTTCGGTGCCGCGATCCTGGCGGGCCTGATGCTGGACCGCGCGCTGGCCGGGTGATCGGCGAACTCAGCCGCCGGCGGCCATGCGCATGAGCTGGCCGCAGACCCAGGCGCCGTAGGTGCCGAGCGCGTATCCGAGGACGGCGAGCAGTACGCCGACCGGCGCCAGCGACGGGTGGAATGCGCTGGCGACCACCGGCGCGCTCGCGGCGCCACCGATATTGGCCTGACTGCCGATCGCCAGATAGAACACCGGGGCCTTGAGCCAGCGCGCGACCAGCAGCAACAGGCCGGCGTGAATTGCGATCCAGGTCAGGCCAACACCGAACAACGCCGGCTGGGTGAACATCGCGCGCAGATTCATGTGCATGCCGATCGAGGCAACCAGGATGTACAGCATCGCACTGCCCACCTTGGACGCCCCGGCGCCTTCGAGATGACGCGCCCGTGTAAATGACAACGCCAGTCCAAAGCTGGTGGCCAGCACCACAATCCAGAAGAAGCTGCTCGACAGGCTCAGGCGATCGGCCCAGGCGCCCTGCGCGGAAAAATACGCGGACAGCGGCGTCGCCAGTGCATGCGCCAGGCCGGTGCTGCCGAAGGCGATAGCCAGCATGAACATCAGATCCGGCAGGCGCGGGATGCGGGCATGCTCGGCTTCGAAGTGTTCCATGCGCGTGCGCAGCGCTAGCAGCGCACGAGTGTCGGCGCCGCGTCGCGCGTCGATGGCGTCAGCGCGTCCGGCCATGTACAGCAGTACAGCCATCCAGAGGTTGGCGACGATGACGTCGACCGCGACCATGGTGCCGAACAGGTCATTGCCTATGTTGAAGACCTCTTTCATCGCCGCCTGATTGGCTCCACCGCCGATCCAGCTGCCGGCAATCGCCGTCATGCCGCGCCAGACCTCGCCGTCGACCGCCGCCGGGTTGAGCTGTTGCCAGATCAGCAGGGCGATGGGGCCGCCGACGATCACACCCACCGTGCCAGTCAGGAACAGGATCAGCGCTTTGGGGCCCAGACGCAGGATCGCGCGCAGATCGATCGACAGTGTCAGCAACACCAGGGTTGCCGGCAGCAGATAGCGCGAGGCGACGAAATACAGCTGTGACTGTTCGCCGTCGATCAGGCCGACGGTATTGCACAGAGCCGGCAGGAAGTAGCACAGCAGCAGTGCCGGAACCACGCTGTAGAAACGCTTCCAGAACGGATGGGCGCTGGATGCGGTGTAGAACACCAGCCCGAGCAAGGCGCTCAACAGGCCGAGGACGACAGCGTCATTGGTGATCAGTGCGGAGTCGCTCACGGGCCGGGATTCAGTCGGGGCGGTCAGCAAGCCTTGCCGATCCCGGCGCGGGCGGCAAGCGGGACAGTCCTCAGGCGCGCGGGCGACGAATCGGTCAGGGCGTGCGCGCGGCGGCCCAGACCTCGATCCGGGCGGCGCCGGCGCGACGACAGCTGCGTGCCAGCTCGGCCAAAGTCGCGCCGGTGGTCATGACGTCGTCGATCAGCGCGACGTGCAGGCCGGTCAATGGCCGGCGCAGGGCGAAGGCGCCACGCATATTGCGCCGCCGCGCTGCCGCGGTCTGACCAATCTGGTCCTCGGTCGCGCGTCGGCGCACGGCGTCGTCGGGCAGTACCGGAATCTGCAGCAGCTTCGAAATCGCGCGTGTCAGTTCCAGCGCCTGGTTGTAGCCGCGGTGGCGCAGGCGCCCGGGGTGCAGGGGTACCGGCAGCAGCACCTGCGGCAGCGACTCGTGTTGCTGCCGCTGCTGCGCCATCAAGGTGCCCAGCAGCTGCGCCTGGGTGAAGTCGGCGTGGTACTTCAGTGCATGAATGCAGTGCTGGATCGGCGCTTCCAGTCGAAACGCAGCCCAGGCGAGATCGTAGGGTGGTGCGCGCCGGGCACAGTCCGGGCACAGACCAGGCTGTGCCAGTGGCTGTGCGCAGGCGGTGCAGGCGCAATCGTTCCAGGGCAGGGCGCAGATGCAGGCTGAGCACAGCGCGAGTCGTCCGGCCGGCGCCTCGCAGGCCTGGCAGTGGCGTGGCAGCAGGGCATCGGCACTGCGGGTGAGGCCACGGAGCGCTGCGGAAAGGTCAACCATGCGGCCTGCTCCATGGTTGACAAGTGTGCGTGCGCTGACAAAAAATCCCCCTCGTTTGCCGGCGCCCAGCATGCGTTTCGCGGCCCGAAAGCTGATTTAAATTCGTTACATTCTGCGCATTAGCGTATCTTTTATCACAGCGCAGCCACGCCGCTGCTGGCCGTTTGTGCCGGCATCGACTGGCTGCGTCGACCTGGGAAGCACACCGATGTCTGTCAGCGAGCTGCGTCACGACTGGACCCCCGAAGACGTCAAGGCCTTGTTTGAATTGCCGTTTGCCGATCTGCTCTGGCGCGCGCAAACGCTGCACCGCAAATACTTTGAGCCAAACACCGTGCAGCTGTCCACGTTGTTGTCGATCAAGACCGGCGCCTGCCCGGAAGATTGCGCCTACTGTCCGCAGTCGGTGCGCTACGACACCGGACTGAAGAAAGAAGCGCTGATGGAGGTCGATGCCGTGGTTGCGGCGGCGCGCGAGGCCAAGGCCGGCGGGGCCACGCGTTTCTGCATGGGGGCTGCCTGGCGGTCGCCGAAAGATCGCGATATGGCCAAGGTTGAGCTGATGGTGCAGGAGGTCAAGGCGCTGGGGCTGGAAACCTGCATGACCCTGGGCATGCTGAAATCGGAGCAGGCGCAGCGTCTGGCCGATGCCGGGCTCGACTACTACAACCACAACCTTGATACCTCGCCGGAGTTCTACGGCAAGATCATCAGCACGCGCACTTACGAGGATCGCCTGGATACCCTGGGCAATGTGCGCGAGGCGGGAATCAAGGTCTGCTGCGGCGGCATTGTCGGCATGGGTGAGCAACCGCAGGATCGCGCCGAGCTGCTGCGCCAGCTGGCGATCATGAACCCCCATCCGGAAAGCGTGCCGATCAACAATCTGGTCCAGGTCGGCGGCACGCCGCTGGACGGGGTCGAAGCGCTGTCGCCGATCGAGTTCGTTCGCACGATTGCGATCGCGCGCATCCTGATGCCGAAGTCCTATGTACGTCTGTCGGCGGGTCGCGCCGAGATGAGCGACGAGACCCAGGCGCTGTGCTTCCTGGCCGGCGCCAATTCGATTTTCTATGGTGAGCGTCTGCTGACGACGGACAACCCGCAGAACGCGCGCGACCGTGCCTTGCTGGCGCAGCTGGGCATGCGCCCCGAGGCGGCGGTTTCGCCCGAGCCTGAAGCAAGCTGTGCGCAGCCTGCCGCCGCAGCGATGGCGCCGGCCGCCGCAGCAGGTTGCGGCTGTAGCCACTGAGCGGGTTGGCAATGACCGGCGCTGCACTCGAAGACCGGCTACAGGCCGGCCTGGCGCGGGTGCGCGCGCAGAATCTGTATCGCACGCGCCGGGTGATCGACGGCGGTCATGGCGCGCGCATCCGTGTCGACGGCCGCGAGTGCATCAATTTCTGCAGCAACGACTATTTGGGACTGGCGGCGGATCCGCGCATTGCCGAGGCCGCACGCACCGCCTTGAGCCAGTGCGGCACCGGCAGCGGCGCTGCGGCGCTGGTTTCCGGGTACAACCACGAACACCGCGCGCTGGAGGAGGCTCTGGCCGAGTTCACCGGCCGCCCGCGCGCCTTGCTGTTTTCGACCGGGTGGGCGGCAAATCTTGGGG
>JBFFJL010000009.1:0-21007 GCA_041555955.1 Nevskiaceae bacterium | reverse complement strand
CAGGCCAGCGGCCTGCCGATGCTCGCGGTCGAACCGGACCGCGAGCGACTGGCACGTTATGGCGTCAACGTTGCAGATGTTCAGGATCTGGTGGCGAGCGCCATCGGTGGCCAACCGGCCGGGCAGATCTTCGAAGGTGATGCCCGCTACGACGTCGTCGTCCGCTTGCCTGAAGCACAGCGCACCGATCCATCCGCATTGGCACGCCTGCCGCTGATACTGGACGGTGGCTCCGGCTATGTGCCTCTGTCCGCAGTCGCGCGAGTCGAACGGACGCTGGGTCCGAATCAGATCTCACGTGAGAACGGCAAGCGCCGCATCGTCGTGACCGCCAACGTACGTGGCCGCGATCTCGGAGGCTTCGTCAGCGATGCGCAGGCACGCGTTGCCAGTGCCGTCACGCTGCCTCCGGCCTACTACATGACCTGGGGCGGGACCTTCGAACAGCTGACTTCGGCGGCGCAACGCCTGACCATCGTCGTGCCGATCGCGCTGCTGATGATTTTTGGTTTGCTGTATCTGACGTTCGCATCAGTCAAGGACGCCCTGCTGGTGTTTTCCGGCGTCCCACTGGCGTTGACTGGCGGGATCCTTGCGCTGTGGCTGCGCGACATTCCGCTGTCGATCTCCGCGGGTGTCGGTTTCATTACCCTGTCCGGGGTGGCGGTCCTCAGTGGCGTCGTGCTGGTATCGATGTTCCGCGAACTGTTGTCCCAGAACAGCGGACTGCTCGAAGCGGTGACTGAGGGTTCGCTGACACGACTGCGCCCGATTCTGATGATCGGACTGGTGGCATCTCTGGGATTCCTGCCGATGGCACTGAACACTGGCACCGGCGCCGAAGTCCAGCGTCCGCTCGCCACCGTCGTGATCGGCGGCATCCTGTCCGCCACCCTGCTGAGCCTGTTGGTGCTACCCGCCTTGTTCGCCGCGGTTCATCGCAAGGATAGCGACTGATCCAACGCCTGGGCCTACGGATGAGTCCGCTGCGCAGCGAACAGCGGACTCATCCAATCTCAGAACTGAACGATTGCCGACTGCGCCAGAACGGGCAGCGGGTTGGAACGCTCGATGCGCGTGACCACCTGAGCGAACTCCGCAACCGGAACACCGGGGCTGAACATGAAACCCTGTACCTCATGGCATCCGCGCGCGCGCAGATAGTCGCGCTGAGCTGCGGTCTCGACGCCCTCGGCGATCACCTGCAAATGCATTGAACGACCCATCGCGATGATCGCGTTGATCACCGCAGTGTCAGCCGTATCCTCGCCGAGATCACGGATGAAAGACCGGTCAATCTTCAACTTGCTGATCGGAAACTGTGAGATATACGCGAGACTGGAGTAGCCGGTTCCGAAGTCGTCGATCGCGACGCCCACGCCCAGTTGCCGCAGACCGCGCAGAACCTCCGCGGCATCGGCCGGATCGCCGATCAGCATTCGTTCGGTCACTTCCAGCGTCAGCAACTGTGGCGGCAAACCACTGTTCTGCAGCGCAGAACTCACCACATCGATCAGGCGCGCGTTGTGAAACTGCTTGGGCGAAATATTGACGGCAATGCCTAGTGGGCGCGCAAGCTGCTGCGACAGCAGCATTGCATCGGCGCAGGCCTGCCCCAGCAGCCCATCGGCCATCTGATTGATCAGTCCGGTTTCCTCGGCAATCGGAATAAACACATCCGGTGGAATGAAGCCACCGTGATCATCGGGCCAGCGCAGCAGCGCCTCCATTCCGGTGACTTCTCCATCACTCAGTGAAATCAGAGGCTGGTAGTGCAGCAGCAGGCGCTTGCGAGCAATTGCACGCCGCAACGCACTTTCCATCGCCATCTTGCTTTCGCTGGCACGCAACATGTCCTGCGAGAACAGGCTGTAACGATTTCGCCCATGCTCCTTGGCGTGATACATCGCGGTATCGGCGTTCTTCAGCAAGGTAATCGTATCGGCACCGTCATCGGGATACAGGCAGACGCCGACGCTGGGCGTGACATGCAGTTCATGAGCACCGACGCTGATCGGCTGCGGCAATACATCGACCAAGGTCCGTGCAACCCTCAGCGCATCTTCATGGTCAGTGATCCCCGGAAGGACCACGACGAACTCGTCTCCGCCCATGCGCGCAACGGTATCGCCTTCGCGCACGCTGTGACGCAGTCGCGCGGTCACCTGGATCAGCAATTCATCACCGACGTGATGTCCCAGCGAATCGTTAATGCGCTTGAAGTGATCCAGATCGATCATCAGCACCCCGACCTTCTGAGCGGTTCGACGCGCCTGCGCCATCGCAACCTCCAGACGATCGGTGCACAGCGCGCGGTTTGGCAACTCGGTCAGCGCATCGTGATGCGCCAGATGGCGAATGTAGTCTTCGGTGCGCTTGCGCTCGGTGATGTCGTAGGCAATGACCAGAAATCCAGTGACCGCCCCACCTTCGTCGCGCAACGCGGTGACAACCTGGTTGACCAGTACGCGACTGCCATCCTTGCGCTGGTAGCTCCACTCACGCTCGTCAACCTGTCCTCGCCGTACCGGGCTCAGGATATTTTCAATCGCAGGCTGGGCCCTGGCATCGTCGGAAGAGTCACCGCCAAGGATCCAGCTCAGCGTGCCGCGCCCAACCAGTTCGTCCTTGCGATACCACAGCAGCGCCTCAGCGGCGGGATTGACTTCGGCCACCCGCAAATCGGTACCCACTGCAATCACGGCAAACGGCGCGTGGCTGAGAATCGATTCCCGCAGCGCGTGCGCCGCAGCCAGTGCAGCATGCGCCTGATGGATCAGGGTCATGTCGCGAATCGTGACGACAACCGCGCCGCCCCCGGCATCGACCTCACCCGACAATGGACTGATCGTGACTTCAGCCGGAAACTCCTGATCGTTGGCGCGACGTCCTAGGGTCTCACGCCGTACCGGAGCGGATTGTTGCGCCGTCTGCGGACTCAGTACGTCGTCCATCAGCGTCGAGAATCCCGGCAAATGCCGAACGATTTCGGTATCCAGCAAGTCATCCACGGTGCGTCCGAACATACGCGCCATCGCGTGATTTGCCGAACTGATGCGCAGTCGCGAATCAACGGTCAGGATGGCGTCTACCGCACTGTCGAATACGGCCTGCTGACGCTCCTGAGTACGTCGAAGCGTCTGGGTCATCGAGCGTGCCAATGCCACCGCACGGTCACGGGCGCCCGTTGCCGACCACAGCAGAATTGCGACCAACAAGCTGATCAGCGAGCCGGCCAGCAGAATCAGTACCGCGCGGGACCATCCGCTAACCAGCGGCTGCGCGGGGAACACGTCTACCTGCCACTCATGTCCACCGACAATCAAGGTCCGTGTCCACCGCGGGACCGAGGACGTCAGATCACTCCGCGTGAGATTTGGCGACTGAAACAGCGCCTCACCCGAACCTCCACTGTGACGATCGAAGATATGCAATTTCAGATCATCGAAATCGTCACCCAGCACCCCGCTGATCAAATCGTTCATGCGCAGAGGGCTATAGACAAACCCGACGACATTCTGGCGGCGTGCTTCAACGGTCGCCGGCAGGGCGCCGCCGGCGTAGACCGGCAGATACAGCAAGGTACCGGCCTGCTGATCGACATCGGTCTCCTGGACCAGGGTAACGCGACCCGTCAACGAGGCGTCGCCGGTATCGATCGCGCGCTGCATCGCGTCGCGTCTCACGGCCTCGGAATACATGTCGTAGCCGAAGGCACGACGATTGCGCAAATCGAACGGTTCCAGATAGAGAATGGCGCTGTAGTGTTCTCTCGACCCGGCCGGATGCAACTCGAAATCTGTGTAACCCTCTGCACGCACACGCGCGACAAGATCGCGGATCTGGTCAGCCCGCAACCAGCGCGCGTAGCCGATACCCTGGGTGCCGGGATAGCGCTGAGTCACTTGCAGGCTGCTGACAAAACGGTTCCAGTCAGCACGGCTGACGTCGTCACTCGCATTGAACAGCGCAGCGCCCGATCGCAGCAGTTGCTCGTAGTCGAAGAAACGCTCGCCGATGAAATCTGCGACCGCTGCCGTACGTGCGTCGAACTTGCGGTTCGCCACCTCCTGTTCGACCAATTGCACCTGGCGATAGGCAATCGTGCTCAATCCCAGACCCGCGAGCAACGCCAATGCGCCAACAAACCGACTGCGTACCGGATTCATTGAATCATGATTACAGGGCGCAGACAGCACGACAACGCCAAACCGCCCCTGTCTTCGGGTGACGCGCCCCGCCTATCGGATCGCCGCGGTTTCTGCGGTTTCCGGCAGCATCCGATGCACGATGACGGCCACTTCGAAGCCCTTGATCGGCTCGTCCGGCAGCCGCAACGAAGGCGGACGTTCGTCATGCCGGGCCACCTCCTCCAGCGTGACCGTATCGACCAGCACCTCGCCTGAGCCGGCTCGCTGGCACAATCGCGCGGCGAGATTCACCGCACTGCCAACAGCCACGTATTCCAGGCGTCCACCGCCGTGGATCGCCCCGACAGTGACTTCACCGCTGGCGACCCCGATGCCGACTCCGAGTGCATCAGTCAGACCATCGAGCAATGCGGTAACCCGCTGACTGAGCTCGCCGGCCAGGCGCAACGCCCGTCGGGCATAGCGTCGATGCGAAACCGGCGCGCCCACCAGAATCAGCACACCGTCGCCAGCGTGGTCCTTGACCATGCCCCCGTGCGCAGCCGCAACCTCACCCACCACCGCGTAGTAGCGCTCCAGCAGGCCCACCACAGTTTCCGATTCCTGGCGATCAGCGTAGGCGGTAAAGCCGCGCAGATCACAGACCACGGCGCTGATCTGCCGCTTCTCCCGCCGCAGCGCATCATCGGTACCGCGCAATTTGACCAGCCGCGCCACCTCCGGAGACAGGAACTGACTCAGCGACTGCGCACGCTGCGACTGCAGGATCAGGTAACGGACTGTGCCGGCAAGGAATACCAGCAGCCCGAGGGACAACACCAGCGGCACCCAGGTCTCGCGGATCACCAGCCCCGCCAGCAGCAGTGGCGCGGCAAACAACAATGCACGCAAGCGCACGGATTCCACCGGATCGGTGCGGGTAATCAGCAGGATCACGATCGCGATGCCTGACAGCAACGCGGCGCTGCCGAGAAATGGGGCAAACAACGCCCATTCATAGCCTCGAACACGGATCGGCCCTTCGATATCAGATGTCGCCGCCTCAGGGGCCAACAATAAATACCCGACCTGCATCAGCGCGAACAGCAGCACCAGCAACTGCGCGACACGAAACAGCCAGTGCACCGTGCGGCGCAGCGCGTCGGTGGCGGTCAGGCCGATTCTGCGCGCCCACTCGATGCCGGTAATAATCGCGGCAGATTCGACCAGGCGCGCCAGCAGCACGATGGGCCACAGCGGCACCGCCGTTCCCTGCTGGTCCGCATTGAGCAGCAGACGCACACCGATCAGCATCAGGCACAACGCCAGTGCCCGACTGGGCGAACTGCGTCGGTCAGTCCAGAACAGGATCAGCCCGCCGCCGCCGGTCATCAGCGCAACAATCAGGTGCTGCCCGTTGGCAACCGCCAGTTCATCCATGCGCCACGCGCCGTCAGTTCAAACACACTAGCCGCAATCGCCGACCACAGATGCCGGCTCGGTCCGTTCGCTGCGCCGGAGTCCACGCAGCAGATCGCTGATGAACATGCCGGCCAACATGCTGGCCGCAAACAACAGGGCGTCACGTCCGGCGCCTGCAGCCAGCAGCAGGCCCGGCCCGGGGCACACGCCACTGAGCCCCCAGCCGATGCCGAACAGGATGCTGCCGCTGACCAAGGGTCGCGTGATGGCGCGGCGCTCGGGCATGTTCAGTGCATCGCCGAACACGGTGCGCCCGCCACGGCGAGCCCAGGCAAATGCCGGCAGCGTCACCAGAACCGCACCACCCATGACCAGCGCCAGCGCGGGATTCCACTGACCGGCGACATCCAGAAATCCGATCACGCGCAGGGGGTCGGTCATGCCGGACACGATCAGACCGGCGCCAAACAGCAGCCCGGACAGCAGCGGGATCACCGCTTTAAACATCGAAGTGTTGAATGACGATGGCATCTCAGGCTCCGATCACGTGCCGTGTAACAAACACCGTCAGCGCGGCGGTGGACATGAACAAGGCGACCGCAAGCAGCGAGCGCGCTGACAGATTACCGAGGCCGCAGACTCCATGGCCGCTGGTGCAGCCGGACGCGCTGCGGGTGCCGAAACCAACCAGCGCACCGGCGCCGACAATCAGTGGCAGCGGCAGATCGATCACACCGCCGACGCCGCGCCCGGTCGCCGCCACATAGAGCAGCGGCGCAGCCAGCAGTCCTGCGATGAACAACAGGCGCCAACTGCCGATGCCGGCATCTCCGCGGGTCAGCGTGGCCGTCACCCCGCTGATGCCTGCAATCTGGCCGCTGCCCAGCAGCAGCAAAGCGCTGGCGAGCCCGATCATTGCGCCACCCGCCAGCGACTGAATCACCCATTCACTCATCGTTATCCCCGATCCTGTTCATACGCATTGCTGTTGCAGACGGCGGGCCGCCACCCGGCTCGCGCGGAGACACCGTCGGCATCAAGCCCACGCCCAAGCGTCTGCGATCAGGGCGCAGATGCTAGCGATCGGCGCGCCGGATGCCTATGCCTTTTTGAGAGTGAATCAGGCTATCAATAGATCGTTTTCGACGAACCAGCGCGCAACCTCAGCTGAGCAGGTCGAACGGCCCGCCCTTTTCCAGGGCACGCTGATACGCCGGGCGCGCCCGGATCCGCTGCAGATAGGCCTCCGAGCGCGGCCGTGCCGCGTCGTCGGCACCGCCACGCAGGCCTGCCGCCTCCATCGGAAAACTCATCTGGATATCGGCAATGCTCAAGGATTCGCCGGCAAACCAGGCGCTGCGCGCCAGTTCCTGCTCGACGAATGCCAGGTTGGTCTGCAGATTCGGGCCCAGATATGCCTTGCGCACCTGCGCCGAGATCGCCCTGGCAATCGGACGCACCGGCCACGGCGCGCGCTCGACCCGGCTGAAGATCAACGACATCACAAACAGCGGCATCAGCGTGCCTTCGGCGTAGTGCATCCAGTAGCGGCAACGCAACGCTTCCTCGGACCCTGCCAGCGGAACCAGCGCGCCATCGCCATAGCGCTCGGCCAGATATTCGATGATCGCGCCGGACTCCGCGACCGTCCGTTCGTCATCGGTGATGACCGGAGACTTGCCCAGCGGATGCACCTTCTTCAAGGCCGATGGCGCCAGCTTGGTCACCGGATCGCGCGCATAGCGCTGAATTCGATATTCGACGCCCAACTCCTCCAACAGCCACAGCACGCGCTGCGAGCGCGAGTTCTCCAGATGATGGACCACGATCATGACGCTCTCCCCCGACTGGCCGGATGACGGCCACGAGCGCGCATGCTAACCCGGCACCCGACTTACCCCCGCCGCCAACGCGCCGGCGGCGTGTCGAAGGTGCGCTTGAACGCGCGACTGAATGCGGCAACCGAACGGTAACCCACCGTTTCGGCAATCTTCGCGACGCTGTCGCCCGATTCCTTCAAACGCTGCGCCGCGACTTGCATGCGCCACTGCGTCAGGTAATCCATGGGCGCACGCCCGAGAAAATCCGCAAAGCGCTGATTGATCACGCTGCGGGATGCGCCAACCGCGGTAGCCAGCATCGCCACCGTCCAATCGCGCCCAGGATCCTGATGCAGTGCCGTCAGCGCCCGGGACAGCACGCGATCACGCAAACCAGCCAGCCAGCCGCTGCGATCCGGCGGCAACGATTCAAGATGGCGTCGCACCGCCTCGACGAACATCAGCTCCGACAGCCGGGCCAGGACCGCACTGGAACCCGCGCGCGGCGCCGCCGCATCGCCAACCGCATACTCAAGCATCGGTGCCAGCCACGGCAGGCCGTCGTCAGTGTCCAGCGACACCACCAGCAGATCCGGCAAGGAGTCGAGCAAGGGCGCGGCCATGCGCGGATCGCAGGACAGAAATCCGCATTGAATCCGGCACGCTTCGCCCCCGCCTCCGTGGCGTAGCACCGGGAGCTGATCGCCACTCGGCTCAGCCTGCAGTAGCTCGCTGATGCGGCGACCCGCCAGGGCCGCCTGACTCGCCAGCCGATGCGGCGTTCCACGCGGCAGAATCATGGCCTGATGCGCCTGCACACGTTGCGGCGGCGCATCTGCCACGACGACATCGCAACTGCCCTCGACGACCAGATGAAACAGGATCAGATGTTCGGCCTCGGGCATCAGCATCCGGCAGGCGTCAGCGCCCTCCGGCGTCACCACCGACCACGGTGCGGTGAACTCTCCGGACAGAAACACCGCACCTTGCAATCGAATCAGGCCCAACAACGCGGACAAGGCGTCCACCATTCCCTCCCATTTCCGGCCGCAGGGACAACAAGCCCGGCGCTGCGAGCAATTTTCACCGCAGTGTCGCAGGGCAGCATAGCGGCCTTGACCACTAGCGTGAGTGAACCATGAGCGTACCTGTCTGGAGCCTGTTCGGCTTCGCCCTGTGGACCTTGCTGCTGTTGCTGCTGACGGTCGGCGTGTACCGCTGGTCGCACATCCTCAGCGGACGCATCGCGATCCGGCATTTCCGCGCTGATCGCATCGAGGGCGCTGACTGGTATCGACGCGCGATGCGCGCGCATGCCAATTGCGTGGAGAATCTTCCGGTTTTCGGCGCAATCGCATTTGCGCTGAGTCAAAGCGGCCTGAACAGTCATGCCCTCGACATCGCCGCGATCGCCATCCTGCCTGCGCGCATCACGCAATCGCTGATTCACGTCGTACTGCCGGAAACCAATTTCAGTACCAGCCTGCGCTTCAGCTTCTTTCTGCTGCAGATCGTCGCATTTTTCGTGCTGGCCACGCCGCTGATCCAACTGTTCCTGCACGGCGCATAAAATCACCGACGCTGCAGACGCGAATCGACGCTCTGCTATCGTTGCGCTTCGCTCCTGCACAACGAATCGATGATCACTCTGTACGGCATCCCGAACTGCGACACCGTCAAGCGCGCACGCCAGCGCCTGGACGCAGCTGGCATTCAGTACCGTTTCCATGATTTCCGCCGTGACGGCCTCGAACCTGCGCTGGCCCAACAGTGGCTGCAGCAGCTCGGCGCGGACACGGTACTGAACCGCCGTGGCACCACTTGGCGTGCACTGCCCGAGACTGACAGGACCGATCTGGATACGGCGCGCGCAACCGCACTGATCGTGGCCCATCCATCGGTCGTCAAACGGCCGGTATTTGACCGTGACGGCGCGCTGCGCGTCGGCTTCGCCAAGGGCGAAGAAGACGTCGTGCTCGCGTGGCTCAGGGGCTGAACCGATGCCACGTTCAGAGATGGCTTCACAAACCCCAGGCCTGCTGTGGCTGCTGGCCGCCATTGTCGTGCTGGCGCTGTGTCTCTCAGGCTACGCACCCTATGATCGCGGCACCTGGGTGCTGGAAGTGCTGCCGGTGCTGATTGCGCTGCCGTTGCTGGCCTGGACCCGCAACAGCTATCGCCTGACCACGATGCTGTATGTACTGATCACCGCGCACGCCCTTGTGCTGATCCTCGGCGGTGCCTACACCTACGCCAGAGTGCCGCTGGGCGACTGGGTGCAACAGACCTTTGAACTCAGCCGCAATCCCTACGACAAACTCGGCCACTTCATGCAGGGCTTCGTGCCCGCGCTGGCGGCGCGCGAGATCCTGCTGCGTGGCCGCCACGTGCATGGACGGCGCATGCTGGCGTTCCTGTGCATCTGCATCGCGATGGCGATCAGCGCCGTCTACGAACTGATCGAATGGTGGACGGCACTGGGCTTCGGCGATGGCGCGGTCGACTTTCTCGGCACCCAGGGCGATCCCTGGGACACGCAGCAAGACATGTTCTTCGCGCTGATCGGATCAAGCACGGCAATGCTGACGCTGTCACGCTGGCACGACCGACAGCTGGCGGCGCTGCACCGATGAGCGCGCTGCCAGCCACAGTGACTGAAGCACTGATGCAATACCTCGACTGGGACGATGCCGCGGCACTGGATCACGCCTGTGCCCTGGCCTCGACCCAGCCGCTGGAGATCAACACCCTGCTGAACTGGGTTGCGGCCTATCGCTGTGACCCGGCGCTGCGCGCACAGGCGACGCGTGCCCTGCGCTCCGCCCTCGGGCTCACCGGCCTGCCCGGCGCGGTCTGCCGCACGCCCGGCGCATAGCCTTCCGCAAAGACACCCAAACACACTCAGGCATGACAAGCACTCATACGCTCACAGGCGCATCCGGCCTTGAACTGGCCGCCGACATCGGCGGTGCGCCCGGCAATCCGCCTGTGATTCTGCTGCACGGCGGCGGTCAGACCCGCCACGCCTGGTCGCGCGCCTTTGGCGAACTGGTCGCCGCTGGCCATCACGTGATCGCCTACGACGCCCGCGGCCATGGCCAAAGCGCGTGGTCGCCAGAAGGCGACTACACGACGGACGCGCTGGTCGCCGACCTCAGAGCTGTGATCGCGACGCTGTCCCGCCCACCAGCGCTGGTCGGCGCGTCGATGGGCGGTATCACCTCGCTGGTAGCCATCGGTGAATCGGAGCAGCCGATTGCGACGTCGCTGGTGCTGGTCGACGTCGCACCGCGGATCGAGCGTGCCGGCGTTGCCAAGATCCGTGCCTTCATGCGCGCCAATCCGGACGGCTTTGCCGACCTCGACGCCGCCGCAGATGCCGTGGCGGCCTACAACCCGTCGCGCCCGCGGCCGAAAGATCCGAGTGGGCTGATGAAGAATCTGCGCCGCGGCGACGACGGCCGCCTGTACTGGCACTGGGATCCGAAAATGGTCGCCGACACCGCCGAGGAACATGTGGCCTATCTCGAAGCCTTCGAGGAACGCATGCGCACGGCTGCACGCAATGTCCGCGTGCCGTCGCTACTGGTGCGCGGCTCGCTCAGCGATGTCGTCAGCGACGCCGGCGTCGACGAATTCCGCAGTCTGATCCCCGATGCCGAAACCGTTGCGATCGCCGGTGCCGGCCATATGGTCGCCGGCGATCGCAACGACGCCTTCAATCAGGCGGTGATCGACTTCCTGCGCCGGCATTCGAGCTGAGCACGCGCTCCGCCTTCAGGATTACGCCGCGTCGGCTGCCGCCACCTCCGCCGCGATCACCGTCACCGGTACGCCGTTGAGCGCGGCATTGCCGGACAGCCGGTCCAGCAGGCGCTCGTCGGTCAGGTCGTTGGCACTCTGCCCGGCATGCTTGCGCGCGACACGCTGCGCGACACCCGAACGCGTGTGCCCCCAGCCGTGCGGCAGCGAGACCACGCCGCGCATGATGTCCACGGTCGACTGCACCGTCACCGTCACGCTGCCGACGCGCGAGCGCAGTTCCACCTGCTGGCCGTCATCCAGACCGCGCGCGGCCAGATCGTCGGGATGCATGAACAGCTGATCGCGCGCCTTGCCTTTGACCAGACGCTGACTGTTGTGCATCCAGGAATTGTTGCTGCGCACATGGCGCCGCCCGATCAGCCACAGCTCGCCGTCCACCGGCGCCTGCGCCTGCTGTTCGTTCAGCACCTGATCGAAGCGCTGCAGCTCGCCGCGCAGCTCTTCATTCAGACAGGCAATGCGATGGTTGCGCGTGAACAGACGCGCCGGCAGCTCCTGCTGCAGCGGCCCGAGATCGATCCCATGCGGCGCCGCCTTGAGCTTGCGCAGCGTCAGCTGCTGGGGTGACTGCTTGCCGTAGACCCCGCGCCGCAGACTGAAGTCGAGCATGCGATGCGGCGGCATCCGCGACATCAGCTCATCCTTGATCCGTCCCTGCACCCGCTGCAGCAGCGGGCGCCGGGCGTCCGGACGCAGGCGCTCGCGCAGGCGCCGGCCGAGGCCGGCGAAGATCTCCCAGTCGTGCAGCGCACCAGCCGGTCTGGGCCGGATCGCCGGGGTGTAGCGCGCGGTGTTCCGCAACGCGAAGTGGTGAAAGATGATGTCGTAATGATCGTGTTCCAGCGCAGCGGTCGGCGGCAGGATGTAGTGCGCGAAACGCGAGGTCTCGTTGCGATAGAAATCGACGCTGACCATCAACTCCAGCGACGCCAGCGCCTGTTCCAGCTGACGCCCGTTCGGCGTCGACAGCACTGGGTTGCCGGCGATCGTGATCAGTGCCTTGTGCTGCCCCTCGCCCGGCGTGAGGATCTCCTCGGCCAGCGCCGACACCGGCAGCTCGCCGCCGAATTCCGGCAGACCCCGCACGCGTGAGCGCCAGGCGCCGTAGTGGCCCGGTTTCGAGCCCGCGCCCTGCACCAGATCCATCGCCGGATGCGGAAACATCATGCCGCCCTCGCGATCCAGATTGCCGGTCACGATGTTCAGCAGCGCCAGCGCCCACTGACACAAGGTACCGTGCGCCTGCGTCGACACCCCCATGCGTCCATAGGCCGCGGCGGCCGGGGCCGCGGCGAACTCGCGCGCGATGCGCCGGATCGTCCCGGCATCGACACCGGACACGGCCGCGGCCCGCTCCGGCGTGAACGGGCGCACGCGCTCGGCAACCTGATCGAGATCGTCGGTGAATGCGGCCAGTCGGCCCGGATCACCGAGACCTTCAGTGAGGATGGTGTTCAACAGCGCGAGCAGCAGGGCCGCATCGGCGCCTGGGCGGATGAAGTGATGTTCGTCCGAGACCTCGGCGGTTTCGGTGCGACGCGGATCGATCAGCACCAGTTTGCCGCCGCGCGCCTGCATCGCCTTCAGGCGCTTGCGGAAATCGGGCACGGTCCACAGGCTACCATTCGACGCCATCGGATTGGCGCCCAGCATCAGAATGTAGGCGCTGCGATCGATATCCGGCACCGACACCATCAGCTGATGCCCGTAGAGCCAATAGGCAATCAGTTGATGCGGCAACTGGTCCACCGAGGTTGCCGAGTAGCGGCTGCGTGTCTTCAACGGCCCCAGGAACGCGCTCGAGTGCGTCATGTTGCCCCAGTTATGCACACTGGGATTGCCCAGATACGCCGCTATGGCATTGGCGCCATCGCGCTGGTGGATTTCGGCCAGCCGATCGGCCACTTCGTCCAGCGCCTGATCCCAGCTCAGCTCGACCCAGCGCTCGCCGATGCGCTTCTGTGGGCGGCGCAGGCGGTCTGGATCGTCCTGCAGATCCTGCAGCGCCACCGCCTTGGGGCAGATATGCCCACGCGACAGCGGGTCGGCGTCATCGCCACGGATCGACACGATCGCGCCGTCGCGGACCTTGATCTCCAGACCACAAATCGCTTCGCACAGATTGCACGCACGGTAATGCGTTTGCTCGCCCATCGCTGGCTCCCCCGCTGGCTGGCGTCGAATCGCACGATCATAGCGCCGAACCCCGTTGCGGGACGGTCAAGCGACAACGGCGCGGGAATTCGCGGGAACAAATGACCGCAACAAATGGACTACCATGCCTGTCAACGACAAACACAGGAGGCGTGCCATGCTGATTACCAACGCCCACATCATCAATGAAGGTCACGAAACCGCAGCCGATGTGCTGATTCGCAACGGCCGCATCGAGCGTATCGCGCCGCAGATCAGCGCGCCTGCCGGCACCGTGGTGTACGACGCCAAGGGCCAATGGCTGCTGCCGGGCCTGATGGACGATCAGGTCCATTTTCGCGAGCCGGGTCTGACGCACAAGGGCAATCTGTTCAGCGAATCACGCGCGGCCGTCGCCGGCGGCGTGACCAGCTATTTCGACATGCCCAACAACAAGCCGACCATCACCACGCGCGAGCTGCTGGCGGACAAGTACGTGCTGGCGGAGGGCCACAGCTTCGCCAATTACGCGTTCTACTTCGGCGCCGCCAACGACAACCTCGAGGAGATCGCCGCACTGCAGCCAAACGAGGCCTGCGCGGTCAAGGTGTTCATGGGCGCGTCCACCGGCAACATGCTGGTCGACGATCCGCATATTCTCGAAGGCATCTTCGCGCGCTCACCGCTGATGGTGGTCACGCACTGCGAAGACACGCCGATGATCCAGGCGCTGGAAGCCGAGGCGCGTGCCAGGTACGGCGAGGACGTGCCGGCATGGGAGCATCCGAACATCCGCTCGGCTGCGGCGTGTTACGCCTCCAGCCAGCTGGCGGTCGGCTTGGCGAAAAAGCACAACGCCGACCTGCACGTACTGCACCTGACCACCGCGCGTGAGCTGGCGCTGTTCGAGCCCGGCCCGATCAAGGGCAAGAAGATCACCGTCGAAGCCTGCGTGCATCACCTGGCGATGAGCGATGCCGACTATGCCGCGCTCGGTCACCTGATCAAATGCAATCCGGCGATCAAGACCGAGGAGGATCGTCGCGCGCTGATTCACGCGGTGATGGAGGACCGCATCGACATCATCGCCACCGATCACGCCCCGCATACCAGCGAGGAAAAAGCCAATACCTACTTCAAGGCGCCCTCCGGCCTGCCGCTGGTGCAGCACTCGCTGCTGATGCTGATCGATCTGGTCAAACGCGGCGAGCTGAACATGCGTACGGTGGTGCAGAAGGCCTGTCATGCGACGGCAGAGCGCTTCGGCGTGATTGATCGCGGCTATGTCCGCGAAGGCTGCTGGGCCGATCTGGTGCTGGTCGATCCGCACGGCAGCACCACGGTCGACAAGTCCAACATTCTCTACAAGTGTGGCTGGTCCCCGCTGGAAGGCCGGACCTTCGGCGCCAGTATCACCGGCACCTGGGTCAATGGCGAACTGGTCTACGAAAATGGTGAGGTCAAGCTGCCACCGGTTGGGCAGCGCATTCAATTCGTGGCCCTGCGCTGATTCGCTGCACTCAGGTCCCGCCGCATGTCGAAGCTCGAGCGCTGTCCGTGGTCGACGTCCACGCCGGAGTACCGCGCCTACCACGACACCGAATGGGGTGTGCCGCAGCACGATGATCGCGTGCTGTTCGAGTTCCTGATTCTCGAGGGCGCGCAGGCCGGTCTGTCGTGGCGCACGATCCTGGAACGCCGCGACGGTTATCGCCGTGCGTTTGCCGACTTCGACCCGGTCAAGCTTGCGCGTTTTACCGATGCCCGGCTGGAGAAGCTGATGCTTGATCCCGGCATCGTGCGCAACCGGCTGAAGATCTGGTCGGCGCGCGGCAATGCCCAGGCCTTCCTCAGGGTGCAGCAGGAGTTCGGCAGCTTCGATGCCTACCTGTGGGGTTTTGTCGACGGCACGCCGGTGATCAATCGCTTCACCGAAATGGGTCAGGTGCCGGCACGCACCGAGCTGTCCGACCGCATCAGCAAGGATCTGCTCAAGCGCGGCTCCAAATTCGTCGGCAGCACCATCGTCTATGCCTATCTGCAGGCGATGGGCGTGGTCAACGACCACTTGGTTGCCTGTCCGCGTCACCGCGCGGTCCAGCGCTAGGCCGCAGCAGCTCCGCACGCCGAGACAAGCAACAGGTCTTGACTCTGGACCAGACTCCAGGGTTTAGCATGGGCCCCTGTTCAAGCCGTTGCGGAGTTTTGCCATGTCCAGTCTGCGTGTCAGTCAGCTTGCCGAGCGTGCCGGCGTCGGCATCGACACCGTGCGCTACTACGAGCGCGCCGGACTGATTCCGGAACCCCCGCGGCGCCCCTCGGGCTACCGCGAATACCCGGCACAGGCGGTCGAGCGCCTGCGCTTCATCCGCCGCGCCAAGGCGCTGGGTTTCACGCTGGACGAGATTGCCGGCCTGCTGGCCCTGTCGGATCAGCGTGCCGACGCCCAGGACGTGCGCCAGCTCGCGGTCGAACGCCTGGAGCAGATCGAGACCAAGCTGCGCGAACTCCAGCGCATGCGCGACGGGCTGCGTCAGCTGGTCGACGCCTGCCGTGGCCACGGCGACAGCGAGGCCTGCCCGATCCTGTCCGCGCTGAACGACGGAGCGACCCCATGAGCGAGCACAACCACGGCAAGCAGCCTGCGGAACATCGTTGCGGCGCCGGCATGCATCACACCCCCACGGCAGCCGAAAAAACCGAACACAGCTGCTGCGCCCATCACGGCGCCACGCCGCGCCACACGGCGCCGGCGACCACCAGCGCCTCCGGCCTGTGGACCTGTCCGATGCATCCGGAGATCCAGCAGGACCATCCGGGCAGCTGCCCCAAGTGCGGCATGGCACTGGAACCGATGGACCCCGGCACGGCGCATGACGACAGCGAACTGCGCGACATGCAGCGCCGGTTCTGGATTGGGGTGCCGCTGTCGCTGCTGACGCTGCTGCTGGCCATGGGCCCGATGCTCGGCCTGCCGCTGCAAGGCGCCTGGAACGGCTGGATCCAGTGGCTGCTGTCGACGCCGGTGGTGCTGTGGGCCGGCTGGCCGTTCTTTATCCGCGGCTGGCAGTCGGTGCGACATCGCAGCCCGAACATGTTCACGCTGATTGCACTGGGTACCGGCGCCGCCTACGGCTTCAGCCTGTTCGGCCTGCTGCTGCCGCAATGGCTGCCGGCCTCCCTGCTGGAACACGGCCACGCGCCGCTGTACTTCGAATCCTCCGCAGTCATCATCACCCTGGTGTTGCTGGGTCAGGTGCTGGAGCTGCGTGCCCGCGCACAGACCTCCAGCGCGATCCAGGCGTTGCTGCAACTGGCGCCGCGCATCGCGCATCGTGTCGACGCCGATGGCAACGAAGCGGATGTCGACGTCGATCAGGTGCAGGTCGGCGACCGGTTGCGCGTGCGTCCCGGCGAAAAGATCCCGGTCGACGGCATCGTCATCGACGGCAGCAGTCACGTCGACGAGTCAATGCTCAGCGGTGAGCCCGCCCCGGTGCGCAAGCAGCAGGACGCAACGCTCAACGCCGGCACCGTCAACGGCACCGGCAGTCTGCTGATGCGCGCCGAGCACGTCGGCGCCGAAACCCTGCTGTCGCAGATCGTGCACATGGTGGCCGAGGCGCAGCGCTCGCGGGCGCCGATCCAGCGGCTGGCGGACAGCGTATCGGCGTGGTTCGTGCCGGCCGTGGTCGCCAGTGCCCTCATTGCCGCCGCGGTGTGGGCGCTGATCGGCCCGCCGCCGGCACTGGCGCATGCGCTGGTCGTCGCGGTGTCGGTGCTGATCATCGCCTGCCCCTGCGCACTGGGCCTGGCGACACCGATGTCGATCATGGTCGGTGTCGGTCGCGGCGCGCGTGAAGGCGTACTGATCCGCGATGCTGCAGCACTCGAAACACTGGAGAAGGTCGACACCCTCGTCGTCGACAAGACCGGCACCCTGACCGAAGGCAAACCCTCGCTGACCCGCGTCGTGACCTGTGGCGGCTTTGACGAAACCACCGTGCTGACGCTGGCGGCCGCGGTTGAAAGCAGCAGCGAACATCCGCTGGCACGGGCGATCGTTGACGGTGCGCGTGCACGTGCCATCGCGCTCCCCGCAGTCAGCGGATTCGGCTCCGACCCCGGCAGCGGTGTCTGGGGTCAGGTCGACAGTCGCAGCGTGAAGATCGGCAATCAGCGCATGATCGAGTCACTGTCGCTGGACGCGACGGCGCTGACCGATGCAGCTGAAGCCGAGCGTGCGCAGGGCGCCACCGCGATCCATGTTGTCATTGACGATGTGCTGGCGGGTCTGCTGATCGTCGCCGACGCGATCAAGCCGACCACCGCCGAGGCACTGCAGACGCTGAAGTCCGCCGGCATCCGCGTGATCATGCTGACCGGCGACAACGCGCGCACGGCCCAGGCGGTAGGCGCCACGCTGGGCCTCGACGATGTCATTGCCGATGTCCTGCCGCAGGACAAGGCTGCGGTCGTGAAGCAGCTGCAGGCCGAAGGCCGCGTAGTCGCGATGGCCGGCGACGGCGTCAACGATGCACCGGCCCTGGCGCAGGCGCAGGTCGGCATCGCCATGGGCACCGGTACCGACGTCGCCATGGAGTCCGCCGGGGTGACGCTGGTCAAGGGCGATCTGCGCGGCATCACCCGCGCGGTACACCTGTCGCGGCGGACAATGCGCAACATCCGCCAGAACCTGTTCTTCGCATTCGTCTACAACGCGCTCGGGGTGCCACTGGCCGCGGGCGTGCTGTACCCGGTCTCCGGTCTGCTGCTGTCACCGATGATTGCCAGCGCCGCGATGAGCTTCTCGTCGGTTTCAGTGATCGCCAACGCACTGCGCCTGAGAGCAGCCAGGCTGTAGCTCCCGATGCACCGACTACGGCACCTGCATGGACCCGCGCGGCATTCATCCCGCCACCGTGTTCCCGGCGCTCTTCGCGATCATGAATCCGATCACCAATGCACCCCAATTTGGGCACCGAGCGAGGGTGTCCACAGCGCGATGATCGCCACACCCTCGCCTTGGCAGGCCAACGGATTCACCAGACTCGGCGACACGGAACGCCGGCACCTCAGTCGTACAAGCCCGGCTCCTTGCGCGCCAGCGGATTCGGCGTCGGCTCGGCGACACGGCTGAGCGTGTTGCGATCCGTGTGGTGAAACGGCTCTGTCGCACCCTTGATCAGCATCACGGTGTCTTCCTCGTACGACCAGGTACCGTCGTCGTTGATCGTGACCTTGATACGGAATTCGACGGTGCGGAACGCATGTTCCAGAAACGGCGCCGAACGGATGCCGTAGTTGATTGAATCCTGCGTCGCCGACACCTCGAACTGCTTGGCATCGGCCGTCGCCTGCCCTCCCGCCATCACGATCTGCCCACGCGGAATTGTCAGCGTGTGAATGATCGCGCCGGTCGCCGGCTCCCACAGCCAGTAACCCACCTGATCGTGATAGGTCTTGACCTGCCCCGGCTTGACCACATGCGTGTGGTAACGCAGGCCGTACAGCAGCTGCGGACCATTGGTGGCCGGATCAATGGGCTGCAACTCGATGCGTTCGACATAGGCCTGCTTTTTCGGTCCCTCGGCCTTGGGCTTGACGTCGAGACCGCGTAGCCCCTCCCAGACGCCGGCCATGCCCGTCAGCGGACCCAGGTTGCGCAGGGTATCGACGTCGACGTCGGTCGGTTCGGTATAGATGTCCTCAGGAAATTCACTCATGGTTCTGTTTTGCCCAGCGGATTGGAAGTCAGTGCATGGATCGTGTCGATGGCGCAGCACTCTACCGTAGGGAATCACGATTAACGCGCACTCGCGCTGAGTTGGATCAGTTCCGTCGCGTGCGACGGAGCCCCCATCGGCGCAGCAAGGTGAATCCACCCACGAGGCCTCCCAGATGCGCGAAGTGCGCAACGCCCGCCTGGGTGCCGGTGATGCCTGCATACAATTCGAATGCGACGTACAGCACCACAAACAGCGGAGCCGGCATCGGAATCGGCGGGAACAGCAACATCACCCGCCGCCGCGGGAACAGCATCGCGTAGGCCGCGAGCAGACCAAACAGCCCCCCTGAGGCACCAACCATGGGAAGCGGCGGTCCGAAGCCCGCCGCAATCAGCTGCGTCGCTGCAGCCGCCAGCACGCTGACCAGATAGAGCCAGCCGAACCGCATCGAGCCGATCGCGCGCTCGATATCACGCCCGAACATCCATACGCCCAGCATGTTCGCGCCCAGGTGCAGCGGACTGCCGTGCAGAAAGGCACTGCTGATCACTTGCCAGATCTCGAAGCCGGCGCCCCATGGCCACAGCGCAAAGGACTCGACCAGACCCTCCGACACCTGCGTCTGCAGCGCAAAGATCAGAACATTGACGATCAGCAACAGGTGGGTCAGCGGCGCGGAGGTCATCGACGAAACTCGAAGCGGCGCACGATGGAAAGGCACCGGGTCTACCGTGCCGGAGCACGGGGGCTGAGCTCGCGTACCAGTTCCGCGGCGTTGCCACTACACTGCCCGCCCGAATCTCACGCGCCACGCACCGAACCTCTCATGCTGACTCCATCGTTCTGGCTCACCGACTCCGGCGATCCGGCCGTGCCAATGCGGCCACGGCATGGGCGTGGAGACGCACAATGAAGGTGCCCAAGGGCCTGCAGCCGCTGGTCGACAACGGCGTGGTTGACGACGTCGTGCGCCCGCTGAAGAGCGGCAAGGAAGCAGCGGTCTTCGTCGTCGATTGCCACGGCGAGCTACGCTGCGCCAAGGTCTACAAGGACGCCGAGCATCGCGGCTTCCACAAACTCGCGCAGTACCAGGAAGGCCGCAAGCGTCGCGGCAGCCGTGATGAGCGTGCGATGGGCGGGCGCAGCCGTCGCGGTCGCAAGCTGCAGGAAAGCGAGTGGAAGAACGCCGAGATCGATGCGCTGTATCGCCTTTCTGCGGCCGGCGTGCGCGTACCGCAGCCACTGGGTGTGTTCGACGGCGTGCTGCTGATGGAACTGATCTGCGACGCTGACGGCGATCCGGCACCGCGACTGAACGAAGTCGAGATGACGCCGGAGCAGGCCCGCGAGTGGCATCTGTTCATGATCCAGCAGATCGTGCGCATGCTCTGCGCCGGCCTGATTCACGGCGATCTGTCCGAATTCAATGTGCTGGTCGACGCCCACGGTCCGGTGGTGATCGATCTGCCGCAAGCCGTCAGCGCGGCCAGCAACAACAACGCGTTCCGCATGCTGCAACGGGACGTCGACAACATGCGCGAGACTTTCGGCCGCGTTGCGCCAGAACTGCTCGCAACCCAATACGCCCGTGAGATCTGGGCACTGTACGAGACCGCTCAGCTCACTCCGGAAACGCCGTTGACCGGTGAATTCACGCCGGATCCGAACGCCGCCGATGTCGAGGCGGTGCTGGAGCAGATTGCCGAAGCCCGGCGCGAAGCCGAAGCCCGGCAGCGCGGACGCGAAGCCGCCGAACAGGAGGACTGATCCGACGTGCCCGGGGATTTGGGCGCATACTGAGTGCGGGCCGCGGTTTCACTAGACACCGCGAGCGCCACAGACGCCTCCAGCATTGCAACCTGGCCGCCGTTGCCAGCAGTCCCGCAATTTCCGGAGGCCGTCATGGACCAACCCAAAACCCTGTTGCTCAGCGTCTTCAGTGGCGGTG
>JBFFJL010000008.1:0-21087 GCA_041555955.1 Nevskiaceae bacterium | reverse complement strand
AGTCAGAGGTAGGCGGTGCATGGCCATCGCAAGTGACTTCACCCGACATCCGCTGGAAAGAGGTGGACTTCGATGGCGCCGCGTACATGAGCTTCAATTCCAGCCATGATGTCTTCGGCGACGGAACAGTCATTCTCGTCCCGATGTACGGACATACCCCAGGCGCCATCGGCATGTTCGTCACCACCGCGTCGGGAAAGCGGTTCCTGTTCTGCGGAGACGCCGTCTGGAACGCAGGAGCAATCGACGGCGAACGCCCAAAATTCCTGCCAGCCCAATGGCTAGGCGATCACGACCCAGACATGACGCTTCAGATGATCCATCAGTTGCACACGCTGAAACAGTCTGATCCGAATCTGTTGATCGTGCCGGCCCACGACGGGGAATTACATCATCAATTGGGCTTCTATCCCAACTGGGTGAAGTAGATGTTGCAAACGCAGCACAAGTCTCGAAGAAGGAAGACTTCTCCATGAATCCGCGTCTGTTCTGGGTAGTTGGCCTTGTAGCAGTCTTTATACTGTCCGCACCCGTCTGGCTTTACGTCTGGAAGGAACTGACCGTAAACGCGCTGAATGATCAGGAACGCGACGAACTGAGGGAAAGTGGCGTCGCGTATCGGTTCGCCAATCTCTCTCGCGGCAAGGTTCACTTCCGGGTGTCCGGACCTCAGGGTGGCGTTCCGGTTCTCCTGATTCACGGACTCGCCGCCCCAATGTCCGTATGGGATTCGGTGGCCGCCAAGCTCGCCACCAATGGTTATCGGGTCATTGCTTTCGATGGCTATGGGCGCGGCTTGTCGAGCCGACCAAATGCTATCTACAACGAAGACCTATTCGACGCTCAGAATATTGAATTGCTGGATAGTCTAGGCATTACCGAACCGGCAGAGGTCGTCGGCTACTCGGCCGGCGGAGTTGCCGCCACGGTCTTCGCAGCGAGACATTCCGAGCGCATCCGCTCGCTCTCACTGATTGCTCCTGCCGGCCTGCTCCACCGTCCCCCGGCACCCGCATGGCTTCTACAAATTCCAGGGCTGCAACACTGGCTTGGGCGCGTCGTCGCGCCGTGGTATTTCTACGGAATGATTGAGAAGTCGACCGCCGCACTGCCAGACGGCAACAATCTTCTTGCCCAAGTCGCGACACAGTTCCACTACAGCGGTTCCGGCGAAGCAATCATCTCGATGCTGCGCAATTATCCGCTGAGCGGCGCGGACCGCTATTTCGCCAAGGCTGGCGCTCAACATATCCCAACGCTAATCCTGTGGGGAGAATCCGATACCGCAGTACCTTTCGAACTGGCAAGAAAAGTTAAACACTACCTACCCAATGCCGATCTTGTGACAGTTCCGGCAGCCGAACATAACCTTGTCTACGCAAAGCCAGAAATTGTCGCCAACATATTGCTGAAGTTTATTCAGCGCGGAGGTCAATAACTGGCCCACCTGACTCTGTCTGCGCAGACTAGCGGGCCGCTGCTCCGAGAGCCCAAGGGAGCACGTCTACAGCTTTGACCAAAGTACTCGGCGCGGGCACGCGCTAACCATCCCTTATTCACGGCTCCCGCGCTCGAAACAGATCGACATTTCTATAGCCAGCTGATCTTGGCAACGACCTATCCATATCCCAGTGCCAAACACGTCGAGACATCCTGCGTGGCGGGAATCACCTAGAACGGCACTACGCGCCGCCTCCACCCGGTGCCGTTCCGGATGATTGAAGAAGGCCAACAAGTAGTAGCAGTGAATCAGCGTAAGGGTTGAGACGAATTTCACTGCTCCGTAGTTCGTGCTCCGTCCCAAGTCGACAAATATATTTTCCTGTCCACGAAATTAATTGTCCGAAACAAACCCCGAGCCCTGCTGCGCGCTACTCGACTGTAACGGACTTGGCCAGATTGCGCGGCTGATCCACATCCGTGCCGCGCAGCACGGCAACGTGATACGCGAGCAGCTGCAGCGGGATGGTGTACAGCAGCGGTGATTGCAGCGGCTCGATGTGATCCGGCATGGTCATGATCTCGATGCCGTCACCGGGTTCGAAACCGGTGTTGGGATCGGCAAACACGAACAGGCGGGCGCCGCGGGCGCGGACTTCCTGCAGGTTGGATTTGAGTTTTTCCAGCAGGCGGTCGTTGGGCGCGACGGCAATTACCGGCATGTCGTCGTCGACCAGCGCCAGCGGTCCGTGCTTGAGTTCGCCGGCCGGATACGCCTCGGCGTGGATGTAGGAAATTTCCTTGAGCTTGAGCGCGCCTTCGAGCGCGATCGGGTAACTCGGGCCACGGCCCAGGAACAGCGCGTGATGCTTGTCCGCGAACTGTTCGGCCCAGACCTTGATTTGCGCATCGAGCTTGAGCGTGTGCTCGACCATTTCCGGCAGGCTGCGGATCTGCCGCGCGTACAGCGCGGTGATGCGCCGGTCGATGCCGCGGCGCTGTGCCACGGCGAGCCCCAGCAGTGACAGCGCGGCCAGCTGCGTGGTGAACGCCTTGGTGCTGGCGACGCCGACTTCCGGACCTGCACGCGTCATCAGCGACAGATCGGCTTCGCGTACCAGCGAGGATTCCGGCACGTTGCAGATCGCGGCGGTGGCGACGTAGCCGAGCTTCTTGGCTTCACGCAGCGCGGCCAGCGTGTCCGCAGTTTCACCGGACTGCGAGATCGCCAGGAACAGCGTGTTCGGGCTGACCACCGGATTGCGGTAGCGATACTCGCTGGCGACTTCGACCGTGCAGGGAACGCGCGCGCCCTGTTCCAGGTAATAACGCGCGACCAGACCGGCGTGATAGCTGGTGCCGCAGGCGACGATATGCACCTGCATGACCTGCGGCAGGATGGTGGCGGCCTTGGGGCCGAACGCCGCTTCAAGCACATGATCGCCGACGATGCGCTCGGACAGGGTGTCGGCGATCGCGCGCGGTTGCTCGTAGATTTCCTTGAGCATGTAGTGCGCGTACTCGCCGCGCTCGACGGCATCGGCGGACAGGCTCGACACATGTTCGGGCCGGGTCACGGCCTGGCCCTGCTGATTGAAGATCTCGACCCGGTCGCGACGGATATCGGCGACGTCGCCTTCTTCGAGGAAGATGAAGCGCCGCGTTTCCGGCAGCAGCGCCTGCACGTCGGACGCGACAAAGTTCTCGCCCTCACCCAGACCGATCACCAGCGGACTGGCAATGCGCGCGACGACAATGCGGTCCGGCGCCTGGGCGTCGAACACGACGATCGCATAGGCGCCGGTCAGGCGTGACACCGCCTGCTGCACCGCGCGGGTCAGATCGCCAACCGCTTTGACGCAGTCGTGAATCAGATGCGCGATGACTTCGGTATCGGTTTCCGATTCAAACACGTAGCCGCGTGCCAGCAGTTCGGCGCGCAGCGGTTCGTAGTTTTCGATAATGCCGTTGTGGATCACCGCGATGCGCCCGCCGGAGACGTGCGGATGGGCGTTGGCTTCGGTGACGCCGCCGTGCGTGGCCCAGCGCGAGTGCGCGATGCCGATGGATCCGGAACACGGCGCTGCGGCCAGCTTTTCTTCCAGGCGCGCGACCTTGCCGACCGCGCGCCGCAGCGTCAGCTGACCGTTGCCGTCGACCAGCGCTACGCCTGTCGAGTCATAACCGCGGTACTCCAGGCGCCGCAGCCCTTCGATCAGGATGGGGGTGACGTCACGGGGCGCGATGGCGCCGACAATTCCGCACATGTTTTTCGTTTGTCATCGTGGTGTTACCGGCCATTCTAAGCCTTGCAGGGTGCTACACCCAATCAGGCGTACAGGCCGGAAAAGTTAGGGGCAGACTGGAATCTGCGCAGGTATGATCGCGGTTCCGCCGATTCAGGGAGCCCGACCGATGGTCAAGCTGACAGTGAATGGCGTCGAACACACGTTCGACGGCGACCCAACCATGCCACTGCTGTGGTTCCTGCGCGATGAGGCCAGCCTCACCGGCACCAAATACGGCTGCGGCATGTCGCTGTGCGGCGCCTGCACGGTGCATCTGGACGGCGAGCCAGTGCGTTCCTGCGTGACGCCGGTGTCGGCCGCTGCCGGCAAGGCGGTCACCACGGTCGAGGGCATCGGCGCCGATCCGGTCGGTAAGGCAGTGCAGGCTGCGTGGCGCGCGCGCGATGTCGTGCAGTGCGGCTACTGCCAGTCGGGCCAGATCATGTCCGCGGTGTCGCTGCTGAAAGCAAAGCCCAAGCCCAGCGATGCCGACATCGACGCCGCAATGGGTGGCAACGTCTGCCGCTGCGCAACCTATGTCCGCATCCGCGCTGCGATCCATGACGCCGCCGACGCGGCGCCCAAATCCATCAAGGCCTGAGCCGGGAGATCGCCATGCATATGATCCGCCGTCTGGGTATCGAATCCGAACTTCCTTCCTCAACGCTACCGGCGCCGTCCAATCTGAGCCGCCGCAGCTTCATTCAGGGTGTTGGTGGTCTGGCGCTGGGCGTGTATTTCGCGCCGACCCGTGCCGCCACTCCGGAGGATGTCGCCATTCCGGGGCACGCGGGCGGAACGGCGCCGGAATCCGTGCTGTTCGAGCCCAATGCCTTCATCCGCATTGGTCTCGACGACAAGGTCACGGTCATCGCCAAGCATCTGGAAATGGGTCAGGGCACGTTCACCGGTCTGGCGACCCTGGCCGCTGACGAGCTTGACGCTGACTGGGCGCAGGTACGCGTCGAGGCCGCGCCGGCCGACGTCAAGCGCTACGCCAATACGCTGATGGGCATTCAGGGCACCGGCGGCAGCACCGCGATGGCCAACGCGCACAAGCAGATGCGCCTCGCCGGCGCGGCGGCGCGCGCGATGCTGGTCGCAGCGGCTGCGACGCAGTGGAAAGTGCCTGCGGCCGAGATCGAGGTCGAGTCCGGCGTGGTGATGCACAAGGCATCGAAGCGCCAGGCACGCTTTGGCGAGTTGGCCGAGGCGGCTGCCGCGCAGACCGTACCGAAGGAGCCGAAGCTCAAGACGCCGGATCAGTTCACGCTGATCGGCAAACGCCAGCTGCATCGCAAGGACAGTCCGGAGAAAACCGACGGCAGTGCGATGTTCACGCAGGACATCAAGCTGCCGGAAATGCTGGTGGCTGTGGTCGCACATCCATCCCGCTTCGGCGCCAATCTGAAGCGCGTCGATGACACCAAGGCCCGGGCAGTTCCCGGCGTAGTCGATGTCGTCACGTTTGACGGCGACGCGCATCGCATGGGCGGTGTCGCGGTGTTGTCGAAGAACACCTGGATCGCGAAGCAGGGCCGCGACGCACTGGTCGTGGAATGGGACGAGAGCAGCGCTGATCACGACAGCAGCGACGCATTGATCAAGCAGTACCGCGCGCTGGCAAAAAAGCCCGGCACCGTCGCACGCAAGGATGGCGATGCCGAAAAAGCGCTGTCGACGGCGGCGAAGACGGTTGAAGCCGAATACGTGTTTCCGTATCTGGCGCACGCCGCGATGGAGCCTCTGAACTGCATCGTGCGGCTGTCGGATGATGGCTGCGAAATCTGGAACGGCGAGCAGCTGCACACCGGCGATCAGATGTCGGTTGCCGGCTTGCTCGGCATCAAGCCCGAACAGGTCACGATCACTCAGCTGTATGCCGGCGGCAGCTTTGGCCGCCGCGCCAACCCGCATGCCGACTACGTGCTCGAAGCGGTGAAGATCGCCAAGGCCGCGCAGGCCAAGGGTCACGGCCCGGTCAAGCTGGTGTGGACGCGCGAGGAAGACACCCGCGGCGGTTTCTATCGCCCGATGTTCGTGCATCGCGTGCGCGCCGGTCTCGATGCCGACGGCAAGTTGATTGCCTGGCATCACCGCATGGTCGGCCAGTCGATCATGAAGGGCACGCCGTTCGAGCAGTACGCGGTCAAGGACGGCATCGACAGTTCCTCTGTCGAAGGCGCCTCCGAGCCCTACGACGCACCGAACAAAACCCTTGAGCTGCACAGCCCTGAGTCGAAAGTGCCGGTGCTGTGGTGGCGGTCGGTTGGCCATACGCACACCGCGTTCGCGACAGAAACGATGATTGACGAGCTGGCCGCCGCCGCCGGTCGCGATCCGGTCGCGTTCCGCCTCGGCATGCTGGAGAAACACCCACGCCACCGCGGCGTACTCGAAACCGTCGGACGCGAGGCCGGCTGGTCCAAGCCGCTGAAGCCGACCGCAGATGCCTCGCGGCGCGGACGCGGCGTGGCCGTGGTTGAATCGTTCAACAGCTTCGTCGCCCAGGTAGTGGAAGTCACGGTCAGCCCGGATGGCGTACTCAAGGTCGATCGCGTGGTCTGTGCGGTGGATTGCGGCCTGGCTATCAATCCCGATGTGATCCGCGCGCAGATGGAAGGCGGCATCGGTTTTGCGCTGAACGCGGCGCTGCACAGCGAGATCACGCTGGACGACGGCGTGGTGCAGCAATCGAACTTCCACAACTACCCGATGCTGCGGATCAACGAGATGCCGCAGATTGCAGTGCACATCGTGGCGTCGGGCGAGGATCCATCCGGCGTTGGCGAACCCGGTGTGCCGCCGTTGGCGCCCGCCCTGGCGAACGCCATCTTTGCAGCGACAGGCACGCGGATCAGCACCTTGCCGATCGCCAAGCAACTGCAGGCTTGATGACCGTACGCGCAAGCTCAGACCGCATTCACGCCTAGGGCACGCGGCATGAACACACCGCAGGAATTTGCGGCGTTGCTGGCCGGCGTGCGCACGCTGCAGGCCAGCGGATTTTCCTGCGGCGCCGCGCTGGCGACCTTGACCCAGACCCGTGGCCCGGTATTCCGGCGCGCCGGCGCACGCATGCTGGTAATGGCGGACGGCACCACGGTACGCAGCCTCGCCGGTGGCTGCCCCGAGGCGGACGTAATCGCGCGGGCACAGCAGGTCATCACCCAGCAGACGCCGGCACTGGCGCGCTACGACGCCGAGCAAGGGCTCGACGTGCTGCTGGAAATGGGCTGCGGCGGCGAGCTGGAAATCCTGATCGAGCCCTTGAGCAGCGACGCGGACCTGCGCTTTTTCGACGTGATCGAAGCCTGCATGCAGCAGCGGCGCAGTGGCGTACTGGCCACCGTCTACGCACGAGACGGACAGTGCATCACACCGCGGCCGCTGCGCTGGATCCGCGCGGCAGATGATGTGTTGCTCGACGAGCTGGACGAACCGGCGCTGCGTGATGCCGTGTGCAGCCTGAGCGCGGCGCTGACGGCGTCCGCGAGCGTCGAACAGGTCATCACGCACAGCGGCCGCTATGACGTTCTGCTGGAAACACTACAGCCGCCGTTGGCGCTGTTCCTGATCGGCGTCAACGCGACCTCACTGGCGCTGGCGCGGCTGGCGCAGGGGCTGGGCTGGCACTCGACCCTGATCGAGCATCGCGGTGACGCCGCTCCACCTGAGTTACCTCCCGGAGCGGCGTATTGCGTCTGCGCCCCAGCAGATCTGGCGCAGTTGGCGCTGGACCGGCGCAGCGCCGTCGTGGTGATGACGCATAACGTAGCCCGCGACGTCGATACACTGATGGCACTGCGCCATATCCCGCTGCTGTATCTGGGCGCGATCGGTTCACGCAACCGCGTGCAACGCATGCTTGCGGACACCGGGCTGCAGCCACCGCAGCTACACGCCCCGGCGGGTCTCGACATTGGCTCTGAAACCCCGGAGGAAATCGCGCTGGCGATTGCCGCCGAGATTCAGGCCGTCGCGACGACTCGCCCTGGCGGGCTGCTCAGCCTCTGCGACACACCGATACACCCCCAATGAACGCTGCCGGCGTCTGTGCCGTGGTGCTCGCGGCCGGAGAATCGACGCGCTTCGACGGCATCAAGCTGCTCGCCACGATCGGCGGTGTATCCCTGCTGCGCCATGCAGTCGACGTCGCGCGCAATGCGGCAGATGAAGTATTGGTCGTGACCGGCGCACACGCGGCGCAGCTGCAGAGCGAATTGCATGCGCTTGCCGTGCCGGCGCTGCACAACCGGGACTGGCCGCTCGGCATGGGTGAATCCATCGGCTTCGCGTTCCGCAGTCTGATCCAGCGACATCCACCGCCGAAAGCTGCGCTGGTGTGTCTCGCGGATCAGCCACGCGTCACCGACGCCGACCTGCAGCAGTTGATCACTCAGTGGCAGCAACATCCGGCGTGCATTGTCGCCGCCGATCATGGCGCCAGGCTGGGACCGCCCTGCGTGTTTCCGCAACGCTGCTTCGAGGAACTGGCAGCGTTATCCGGTCCGCGCGGCGCACAGGGTCTGCTGCGACGCGAAGCCGGACAGCTGATCCGCGTCTCGATGCCGCAGGCCGCGGTGGATGTGGATACGCGCGAGGATCTGGCGCGTCTGGCTGACCGCGCGTAGCGGCGCTATTTCTTCTTGCTCTTCTTCTGCGGGCGCTGCCAGCTGGCGTAGGTCTTCTGCTCACGCGCACGGCACAGGGTCAGGCCACCGGGTGGCACGTCCTTGGTGATGGTCGAACCCGCTGCGATGGTCGCGCCCCTGCCCACCTTCACCGGCGCCACCAGCTGCGTGTCCGACCCGATGAAAGCATCGTCCTCGATCGTCGTCCGGTGCTTGTTGGCACCGTCGTAGTTGCAGAAGATCGTGCCGGCGCCGATGTTGACGCCTGAACCGACGCTGCCGTCCCCCAGATATGCGAGGTGATTGGCCTTGCTGCCGCGGCCCAGCGTGGTGTTCTTGACCTCGACGAAGTTGCCGACATGGACTTCATCGGCCAGCTGCGCGCCCGGACGCAGGCGCGCGAAGGGCCCGATCCGGACGTCTGCGCCCGCTTCGCAGTCGTCCAGCACTGAATGCGCGTCGACGCGGGTGCCGGCGCCGAGGCGCACATCGCGCAGCACGCAATACGGTCCGATCCGCACGCCATTGCCCAACTCGACCCGGCCCTCGAAAACGCACCCGACATCAATCACGACGTCGGCGCCACAGACCAGTTCACCGCGCAGGTCGAAGCGCGCCGGATCGGCCAGCGTCACACCCTCGCGCATCAAGGCATCGGCCTGCCGCCGCTGCAGTTCGCGCTCCAATGCCGCGAGCTGCAACTTGTCGTTGACCCCGGCGACATCGGCCGCACACGCGGCTGACACCGCCGTCACCTTGAGCTTGTCGCGCACGGCCAGCGCGACGATATCGGTCAGGTAGAACTCGCCACTCGCGTTGTCGTTGCCGATCTTGCCGAGCCAGCGCCGCAGGCGCTTGGCCGGCATCGCCATCAATCCGGTATTCACCTCGCGGATACGGCGCTGCGCCGGTTTCGCGTCCTTGTGTTCGACGATGCCTTTCACCTGGCCCGCGCGATCCCGCAGGATGCGGCCATAGCCCGTCGGATCGTCCAGTTCGACCGTCAGCAACGCGAGGCCGCGTCGTCCCGCCTGCACCAGGTTCGCCAGAGTTTCGGGCGGAGTCAGTGGCACATCGCCATACAGCACCAGCACGACCGCATCGTCCGGCACCGCCGGCATCGCCTGCTGTACCGCATGCGCGGTGCCCTTCTGCTGCGCCTGCAACACCCAGCTCAAGGGGGCTTCGGCAAAGGCGTGCTCTGACCACTGTTGAACCTGCTCGGCACCGTGACCGTAGACCCCATGAATTTGGGTCGGCGCAAGATTCAACGCCGACTGCAGCACATGAGACAGCAGCGGCCGCCCCGCCAGCGGCTGCAGCACCTTGGGCAGCTCGCTCTTCATGCGCGTGCCTTTTCCGGCCGCCAGCACGATGCAATGCAGTGGTGCGTTCTTGGTCAAATGGCCCTCCTCGCAAACGAAAATCCCGCCCATGCTGCCCGAAATTGCTTCAGGGCGTCATGTGCGGGATTGTCCGTGTGCCGGGGCCAAGCCCGGCACACGTGGCCTAGCGGCCGGTCTTCTTCAGATTCTTGACGAACTGCAGTCGCGCCGCCGCTTCGATCAGCTCGGCCTGCGCACGGGCCAGATCGATGTCCGAATTGGCGCCGGCGAGCTTCTCCTCGGCCTGCTGCTTGGCGGCCTGAGCGGCAGCCTCGTCGGCATCCTTGGCGCGCAGCGCGGTATCGGCCAGAACGGTGACCAGATACGGCTGCACTTCGAGAATGCCGCCGCCGACGAAGAACGGCAGCATCTCGCCGTCCGGCGTCTGCACGCGCACGGTGCCCGGCTTCATCCGGGTCAGCAGCGGTGCGTGGCGCGGCGCGATACCAACCTCACCCATTTCTGCCGGCGCGTACACCATCAGGGCTTCGCCCGAATGGATGTGCCCTTCGGCAGAAACGATGTCTATGTGAATATTGGCCATCAGGTTCCTCTCTGGCGAGTCAGTCGATTAGACCTTCTTCGCCTTCTCGATCGCTTCGTCAATCGTGCCGACCATGTAGAACGCCTGCTCCGGCAGGTGGTCGTACTCGCCTGCAACGATGCCCTGGAACCCGCGAATCGTTTCAGACAGTGACACGTACTTGCCCGGCGAACCGGTGAAGATTTCTGCGACGTGGAACGGCTGCGACAGGAAGCGCTGAATCTTGCGCGCGCGCGACACGGCCTGCTTGTCCTCTTCGGACAGTTCGTCCATGCCGAGAATCGCGATGATGTCCTTCAGTTCCTTGTAGCGCTGCAGCACGCCCTGCACGTCACGCGCGCACTGATAGTGCTCCATACCAACGACGTTCGGATCGAGCTGACGCGAGGTCGAGTCGAGCGGATCGACCGCCGGGTAGATACCCAGCGAGGCGATGTCGCGCGACAACACGACGGTGGAATCCAGATGCGCGAAGGTCGTGGCCGGCGACGGATCGGTAAGATCGTCCGCGGGCACGTAGACGGCCTGGATCGAGGTGATCGACCCCTTCTTGGTCGAGGTGATGCGCTCCTGAAGAACGCCCATTTCCTCAGCCAGGGTCGGCTGGTAGCCCACCGCCGACGGCATACGGCCGAGCAGTGCGGACACTTCGGTACCGGCCAGCGTGTAGCGGTAGATGTTGTCGACGAAGAACAGGATGTCACGGCCTTCGTCGCGGAAGTACTCAGCCATCGTCAGACCGGTCAGCGCGACGCGCAGACGGTTGCCGGGCGGCTCGTTCATCTGGCCGTACACCATCGCCACCTTGGACTCGCCGAGGTTCTTCTCGTTGACGACGCCCGATTCCATCATCTCGTGATAGAAGTCGTTGCCTTCACGGGTACGCTCACCGACGCCGGCGAACACCGACAGACCCGAGTGCGCCTTCGCGATGTTGTTGATCAGCTCCATCATGTTGACGGTCTTGCCGACGCCGGCACCGCCGAACAGACCGACCTTGCCGCCCTTGGCAAACGGGCACAGCAGATCGATGACCTTGATGCCGGTTTCCAGCAGCTCGGTGGAGCCCGCCTGGTCTTCGTAGCTCGGCGGCGCGCGATGGATCGCCCAACGCTCTTCGGTCGCAACCGGACCGACTTCGTCGATCGGCTCGCCCAGCACGTTCATGATGCGGCCCAGTGTGGCCGGACCCACCGGCACCGAAATCGGCGCTCCGGTGTTCTGCGCGGTCAGACCACGCTTGAGGCCTTCCGATGCGCCGAGCGCAATCGTGCGCACCACGCCGTCGCCGAGCTGCTGCTGGACTTCCAGCGTCAGATCAGTGCCGTCGATCTTGAGCGCGTCATAAACCTTCGGGATCGCATCGCGCGGAAATTCCACGTCGACGACGGCGCCGATAACTTGGACGATTTTGCCAGTGCTCATGTTGTCTGCTTCCTAGTGAATCCGGTTTCCGTATCCGTGTGCGGCGATCCGACGGGCATCCGTCGCGAGTCGCCACCGACTCGATACGTGTTTATCCGACCGCGGCCGCGCCGCCCACGATTTCTGCCAGTTCTTTGGTGATGTTGGCCTGACGCGCCTTGTTGTAGGCGAGTTCCAGCTGGCCGATGATCGTGCCCGCGTTGTCGCTCGCGGACTTCATCGCGACCATGCGCGCGGACTGCTCGCAGGCTGCGTTTTCGATCACCGCCTGATACACCTGCGACTCGATATAGCGCATCAGCACCGAATCCATCAGCTCATTGGATGCCGGCTCGTAGATGTAGTCCCAGTGCTCCAGCAGGCCTTCGCTCTTGACCGGCTCCAGCGGCAGCAACTGCGTCGGCGTCGCCTTCTGCGTCATCGTGTTGACGAACAGGTTCGACACCACGATGACCCGATCAACGCTACCGTCGCGATAGGCGTCGGTGATCACCTTGATCACGCCCAGCAACTGCCCCATATGCGGCCGGTCGCCCAGCTGCGAGCTGGTCGCCAGAACATTGCCGCCCATGCGCCTGAAGAACGAAATCGCCTTGCCACCGATCAGCGCAAAGTCGACTTCAACGCCTTTTGCACGCCATTCACGCACGTCGCGCACCGTGGTGCGGAACGCGTTCATGTTCAGACCGCCGCAAAGACCGCGGTCGGTCGACACGATCAGGTAGACCACGCGTTTGACTTCGCGCTCTACCGTGAACGGATGCTTGTATTCCAGATTCGCCTGCGCCAGATGACCCAGCGTACGGCGGATCTTCTCAGCGTAGGGACGAGCCGCCGACATGCGATCCTGCGCCTTGCGCATTTTCGACATGGCGACCTTTTCCATCGCCCGCGTGATCTTCTGCGTGTTCTTAACGCTTTTGATCTTGGTGCGAATTTCCTTGGCGCCAGCCACGTGCTTGCCTCGCTAAATAGTGTGGGAGCGGATCAGACCGCAGCTTGCTTGACGTAGGCGTCCATCGCCGACTTCAACGCAGCCTCGAGATCCCCGTTCCAGTCGCCAGCGTCGAGCTGACCCAGCAGCTCCGCCTGGTTCGAAGCGAGGTACTGATGCAGACCCGCTTCCCAAGCCAGAACCTTCGGCACCGGAACGGCGTCGATGTAGCCCTTTTCCACCGAGTACAGCGAGGCAGCCATCTGGCCCACGGACAGCGGCTCGTACTGCTTCTGCTTCATCAGTTCGGTGACGCGCTGACCGCGCTCGAGCTGCTTGCGGGTGGCTTCGTCGAGGTCCGACGCGAACTGCGCGAACGCCGCGAGCTCACGGTACTGCGCCAGGTTGGTACGAATACCACCGGCCAGCTTCTTGATGACCTTGGTCTGGGCCGCACCACCGACGCGCGACACCGAGATACCGGCGTTCATGGCGGGACGGATACCGGCATTGAACATGTCGGTTTCGAGGAAGATCTGACCGTCGGTGATCGAGATCACGTTGGTCGGAACGAACGCCGAAACGTCGCCGGCCTGGGTTTCGATGATCGGCAGTGCCGTCAGCGAACCGGTCTTGCCCTTGACCGCACCGTTGGTGAGCTTCTCAACGTACTCCTCGTTGATGCGAGCAGCGCGCTCCAGCAGGCGGGAGTGGAGATAGAACACGTCGCCAGGGAACGCTTCGCGGCCCGGAGGGCGACGCAGCAGCAGCGAGACCTGGCGATAGGCGACGGCCTGCTTGGACAGATCGTCATAGATGATCAGTGCGTCTTCGCCCTTGTCGCGGAAGTACTCGCCCATCGAGCAGCCGGAATACGGCGCGATGTACTGCAGTGCCGGCGACTCAGCGGCGGCGGCGGCGACGACGATGGTGTGGGCCATCGCGCCATGCTCTTCAAGCTTGCGCACGACGTTGGCGATCGAGCTGTTCTTCTGCCCGATGGCGACGTACACGCACTTAATGCCTGAACCCTTCTGATTGATGATCGTGTCGATCGCCATCGCGGTCTTGCCGGTCTGACGGTCACCGATGATCAACTCGCGCTGGCCACGACCGATCGGTACCATGGCGTCGACCGCCTTGTACCCGGTCTGCACCGGCTGGCTGACCGACTTGCGCGTGATCACGCCTGGCGCGACCTTTTCGATCGGCGCGGTGCCGGCCGCTTCGATCGGGCCCTTGCCGTCGATCGGGTTGCCGAGCGCGTCGACCACGCGGCCAAGCAGGCCTTCGCCCACCGGCACTTCGAGAATGCGGCCGGTCGTCTTGACCGTGTCGCCTTCTGCAAGATGCTTGTAATCGCCGAGAATGACCGCGCCGACGGAATCGCGCTCAAGGTTCAGTGCGAGCCCGAAGGTATTCCCCGGGAACTCGAGCATTTCACCCTGCAGCGCGTCGGACAGGCCGTGAATACGCACGATGCCGTCCTGCAGCGAGACGATGGTGCCAGTGTTGCGGGCCTCGGTGGTCGCATCGAAGTTCTGGATGCGCGCCTTGATGAGGTCGCTGATTTCGGAAGGATTGAGTTGCATACGAACCGTGTCCTGAAAATTTCGCCTGGATGAAGCGACGCCTCAGCAGCCAAACCGGTGAAACTGGCTGACCGAAGCCATGAATTAGCGCAACAGCGTGTTCTGGAGACGCTCCAGCTCACCCTGCACCGAACCATCGATAACCATGTCGCCCGCGCGAATCACCGCTCCGGCGATCAACGCCTCGTCGGTTTTCCACTCGATGGCAACCTGACGTGCAAGCCGCTGGCTGATCGCGGACGCGAGTCGCGTCTGCTGCGCCGGGTCGACTGCAACCGCTGAGGTGATTTCCACATCAACGCGCGATTCAGCCTCGGACCGCAAAGTCTCGAACTGAGCTGCAATCGCAGGTGCCGCAATCAGGCGACCGTTGTCGACCAGCAGTCGCGCGAACGCGACTGCCTCGGCCGAGGCCTGACCCGACAGCGCACCGGCAATCACATCAGCCAGTTGTGCGCGGGTCAATGACGGATGCGTGACCAGTGCCGCAACCTGGGGATCGGCCACGAGGCCTGCGAGCGCGTCGAGCGCGTCGCCCCAGGACTTGAATGCGTCCTGCTCACGCGCCAGCTTGAACACCGCTTTGGCGTAAGGACGCGCAATCGTGCTGAAGTCGGCCATATCGATCGTCAGACCCTGGCAGCCAGCTCGTCGAGCACGTCGGCATGCGCCTTCGCGTCGATTTCGCGCTTGAGGATCTTGGCCGCACCGATGACGGCGAGCTCGCCGACCTGCTTGCGCAGATCCTGGCGTGCACGCTCGACTTCGTTGGTGACCTCTTCATGCGCCTTGGCGATGATGCGGTCACCCTCTTGCTGAGCATGCGCCTTGGCCTGCTCGACCATCACGGTCGCCTGCTTGTTCGCGGCAGCCAGGATGTCCTGGGCCTGAACGCGGGCTTCCTTGAGCGCTTCTTCGCTCTTGGCCGAAGCGTCCTGCAACGAACGGGCGCCCTTTTCAGCGGCAGCCAGTCCGTCAGCGATGCGCAACTGGCGGTCGTTCATGGCCTTGAGAATCGGCGGCCAGACGTACTTCCAGGTGAACGCAACGAACAGCAGGAACGCGATGCTCTGGAACAGCAGAGTTGCGTTTATGTTCATCGTTCAAATCCCTTGCGGGTTATCCGTCAAAAACTGCGCGCAGCGAACCTTAGTGGCCGATGGCGGCCTGGATCGCAGCGTGGAACGGATTGGCGAACGTGAAGTACATGCCGATACCGATACCAACGAACGTCACGGCGTCGAGCAGACCGGCGACGAGGAACATACGACCGGTGAGCATGCCCGCCATTTCCGGCTGACGCGCAACGCCTTCGAGCAGCTTGCCGCCCAGCAGGCCGAAGCCGATGGCCGTGCCGGCGCCGCCGAGGCCCAGAATCAAGCCTACCGCGATGACGGTCGAACCGTTGATCTGGGCGAGCAGAGTTGCGATATCCATGAGGGTCTCCGTAAGTCTCTTGAAACTAGCGTGGGGTTGAAAGGATCAGTGATCGTGATTAGTGATCAGCGTGGGTCTCGGCCGCGGCACCGAGGTAAACCACCGTCAGTACCATGAACACGAAAGCTTGGAGGGTGATCACCAGAATGTGGAAGATCGCCCAGCCGATGTGCAGCAGTACACCGGCGCCTGCGAGCGCAGCTCCGGCAACGCCGTTGAAGGCCTGCGCAAGCATCAATGCAATCAGGATGAAGATCAGCTCACCGGCGAACAGGTTGCCGAACAGTCGCAGCGCGAGCGAGACGGGCTTGGCCACGTCCTCGACGATGCGCAGCACGATGTTGACCGGGAACAGGAACCACGGGAACGGATGGGTCAGCACTTCCTTGGAGAAGCCGCCGATGCCCTTGTACTTGAAGTTGAAGATGTACATCAGCACGAACACGGCCAGCGACATGCCGAACGTGATGTTGACGTCAGTGCTGGGAACCACCTTCAGATACGGCACGCCGACGGCCGCAGCCGCACCCGGCAGCCAGTCGACCGGAATCAAGTCCATGAAGTTCATCATGAAGACCCAGACGAAAATCGTCAGCGCCAACGGGGCGACCAGCGAGTTGGCGTGCGGGAAGATTTCCTTGACCTGGTTATGAATGAACTCGACGATCATCTCGACGAAGTTCTGCAGACCGGTGGGCGTATCCGACGTCGCGTTCCTGGCGACCTTGCGGAACAGCAGCACGAACACCAGACCGAGAAACAGAGAAAAGATCGCACTGTCCAGGTGCAGAACCCAGAAACCCGTAGCGTCCGGATTGATCGACATCGTCTGCAGATCCAACTTGAGGTTGGTCAAGTGGTGCAGAACGTAACTGCCCGAATCGTGGTGACCTTCTTCGGCTGCCATAAGCTGTGTCAGTGACCGTCAGTTTTTGTCATCGAACCCGACCCGCGCCAATGCCGCCCAATAGGCCAGCAAACAGGCTGCGTAGGTCGCCAAAAGAGCGAGAAATTGCGGTGCAAACAGCGCCACGCCCAACCAGAAGAGCACGGCCGTCAACGCCAGCTTGCCAATCTCACCCCGAAACGCCGCGCCGACCACTTCTTCGGGCGCTGCCTGCGGGCGGCGCGCGAACAAGCGAAAGGCGAAATAAATCGTGGGCAGTAGCGCCGTCAAACCGCCATACAGCGCTGCAACCGCGTACTGCCGTCCCCAAACCAAGCCGATCAACAGCGCCATGGCGCCGGCGATGCCAAGCTGCACCAGGCACACTGTCCGCGCCATCGATGTGCTGCTGGATTGTTTATGCATCGCGACATGCTGTGACGACGGAACTCGTCACGCCTGCGGGCTCGTTCAACGGGGCGCGATTCTAAGGGCTGCGCCGGGGCAGGTCAATCGTACATTCGACTAAAGTTGTGCATCGCAGCAACCAATCTGGTGCGGCCCCTGCCCTGACTATTCAAATCGGCTCAGCAGGCGCTTCAGCTCGGCCTCATTGCGGAATGTGACGGTCAAACGCCCTTTGCCGGCGTCGGTCTGCTGCACCCGCACCGGCAAGCCGATGCGTTCGCTCAGGGTCTTGTCCAATGCCGGCGCAGCCGAGGGCGGCGTACGCCGCGGCGACGCGTCCGCCTGCACCAGCGCCTCGGTCTGACGCACCGACAGCTGCCGCTCCACCACCATCTTTGCCAGCACCGACTGTCGCGGGCCGCTGACGCCGAGCAACACTTTGGCGTGCCCCAGGCTCAGGTGCCCATTGCGCACCAACTGCTGTGCATCGTCGTTGAGTTCGGTCAGACGCAGCAGGTTGCTGACGTGCGCCCGCGAGCGGCCAATGGCTTCGGCGGTCTTTTCGTGCGTCAGCCCGCAATCCTTGATCAGCTTGTGCAGAGCCTCCGCCTCTTCGAGCGGGTTCAGGTCGGCGCGCTGGATGTTCTCGACCAGCGCCACCGCCATCGCACCGCGCTCGTCCAGCGTCTTGATCACAACCGGTACGGTCTTGAGTCCGGCGCCACGCGCCGCACGCCAGCGGCGCTCGCCGGCGACGATCTCATAACGGTCGCCGCCTGCGGCGCGCACGATGATCGGCTGCACCACGCCCTGGGCACGGATCGATTCGGTCAGCGATTCCAGTGCGGCCGCTTCGAAATGGCGGCGCGGCTGATGCTTGCCGGGCTGTAGCGAATCAATCGCCAGCTCGCGCAGTGCATCGCCCGCCTCTTCATTGATCGTGGAGGCACTGCTGAGCAGCACATCCAGCCCACGGCCGAGACCCCTTTTCTTTGTACTCATTGGAACGCAGTTTCCGGTTTCCGGTGGCCAGTTTCCAGCAAAAGCACCGTCGGCCCAGCGCCAGATTCAGACTGGAAGCTGGAAACCACCGACTGGAAACTGTTTTTGATCACGCCGGCAGGCGCATCTGTCCGCCGTCATGGCGGCGCAGCATCTCACCGGCCAACGCCAGGTACGCCTTGGCGCCTGACGAGGTCGGGTCGTAGAGCATCGCCGGCAAGCCATGGCTCGGCGCTTCGGCCAGGCGCACATTGCGCGGCACCAGCGTGCGATAGACCTTGTCGCCAAAATGCTGGAGCAACTGGTTGGAGACGTCGTTGGCGAGGTTGTTGCGCGGATCGAACATGGTCCGCAGCAGACCTTCGACTTCCAGCCGCGGATTGATCACCCGACGGATCTTCTCGACCGTGTCCATCAAGGCGCTCAGACCTTCGAGCGCGTAGTACTCGCACTGCATCGGGATCAGCACGCCATCGGCGGCGACCAGCGCGTTCACGGTCAGCTTGGACAGCGCCGGAGGACAATCCAGCACCACGTAATCGAAATCTTCAGAGACGTCGGCCAGCGCGGTCTTCAGCGCAAAGTCGCCCACAGCGACGTCCCGCAGCTTGATCTCGGCTTCGGTCATGTCGGCGTTGGCCGGCAGCACCGAAAAGCCCAGGTTCTCCAGCTCGACGATCACCTCGCCGATCGGCGCCTGCTCCAGCAGCACATCGCGCGTGGTCAGTCTCAGCGCACTCTTGTCGACGCCGACCCCCATGGTCGCGTTGCCCTGCGCATCCAGATCGACCAGCAGCACGCGCCGCTTGGTCGCGGCCAGCGATGCGGCAAGATTGATCGACGTCGTGGTCTTGCCCACTCCGCCCTTCTGATTGGCAACTGCGATGACGTAGCTCATGGCTTCAACTGTGCGATGACGACGTGCCGGTCCTCGTCGAGGCCGGGCACATTCAGGCGGCAGGTCTGCCGGATTTCGGCCTGGCCTTCCGCGGGCGCCAGCTCCAGGCGGTCTAGTTTGCCTTTCATGGCCACCCATTGACCACCCGGCGCCAGCAGATGGGCCGTCATGTCAAAGAATTCGGCCAGCGATGCAAACGCCCGGCTGATCACGGTATCAAAGCCCGCATCGGGCTCCGGCGGCGGCAATGCTTCGACGCGGGACTCCGCCACCGTGACGTTGGCGAGCTTCAGGACCCGCGCGACATGGCGCATGAAACGGGTCTTCTTGCCGTTGCTGTCCAGTACGGTCACGGACAGTTCGGGCTGGGCAATTGCCAGAATGATCCCGGGTATGCCCGCGCCGGCGCCGACATCGAGCACGCGGCCACGCACATGCGGCAGCACCGCCAGCGAATCGAGCAGATGACGCACCACCATATCGCGCGGATCACGGATCGCGGTCAGGTTATAGGCGCTGTTCCATTTCTCCAGCTCGGCCAGATAGGCCATCAGCTGTTCGGCGGCGCCTGGCGGCAACTGCAAACCCAGTGCGCGCACGCCATCCGCCAGCAAATTCTCTGGCGACGCCTGTGCCTGTGCGTGGTTTGCCTGCTGCAACGCCCTGCCCCCGACCGTACGGACCCCTGCCCGCGGCCGCGCAGTATACGCCGCGCGATCCGCGGCGCCGGTGGGGAAACGCCTTAGCGGTGCGGGTGGTCGCGCAGGAATTCGAAGAACTGCGAGGTCTGCCCATACGGCCAGCGCAGATGATTGGCCAGACCCAGGCTGTAGCCCGGCAGGTCCTGCAGATAGCCGGACGGATCGTCGAGACCGCCGTAGTAGGCCAGCGGATCGGTGCCACAGATGTCCAGACACTGATCCACCGGCTGCAGCAGCGTATCGACGATGACATCGTCGATCGTGGTCGCACCGGCGTCGATCAGACTCTGGCGCAGATACTGGCCGTTCGGACACAGACCGGCGACGTCGCAATCGTTGTGATAGTGAAAGATCGGCACCTGCGGATTGGTCAGCTGCAGCTGGGTGTCATTCAGCGCTTTGCCGGTGACCGGCTGCTGCACGCAGGGATCATTGAAGGCCTCGAACGGATCCGGCGCCGAATAAACCGCGGCAGCCGCGATCTGCGGCCGGTTCAGCGCGTACAGCATGCCCATCGCCGAGCCGTTGGACCAGCCCATGAGGTAGATGCGCTTTTCATCGACGATGCCGCGCGCGATGACCTCATCCAGATAGTGGTCGATGGTGGCGGCTTCGACATTGGCCGGAAACGATTCGCCGTTGACCGTGCGCGCCTGCCCATTCGGCGCCATCTGCCGATACCAGTTGTCCCAGCCCGGCGAGGCGTTGTCGTCCGGGAATGGGTAGTAGCGCGCGGTGACGCGACCGTAGGGCGCCAGCAGGATGAAGCCCGGCCGGGCCGGATCACCCGTCAGGTCCTCGGTATCCAGCGTCGAGCGCAGAAAGTTCAGCGCCAGGGTCAGATCGCTGCCGACCAGCGATGGATGCAGATAGATCACCAGCGGCAGCTTGTGCTCGGCCGATGCGGCGTCCGGGGTGTACAGACAGGCATCGCGCAGCGTGCCCTCGCCGTCAGTCCAGCGTTCGAGCTTCTCGCCACCCGGCACACAGCTCGGGTTGAGTACGCTGTCCAGCGGCGCCAGCAGCGGCCGAGGCGGCGCGCCAAATGGGGTACAGCCGTCGCGAGTGACCGGGATGCTGGCATTGCTGGCTGAAACAACGCCGCCACTACTGCTGTTGTCGGAACCCCCGCTGCAAGCGGCCAGCAACAGAGACGCGATGAACAGTCCGCCCACGCTGACTGCATTCAGTCCGGTCTTCATTCGCGTCTCCTCCGACGTCAATCGTTATGCGCCGGATGATACGCCGCCCCGCAGCGTCGGGACGCTGGCTCGCAGCCCCCGTAACTCAGCGGCGTGTCAGCGATCCGAGGATCCCGCGCAGCAACTGACGGCCGATTTCCCGCCCCACCGAAGACGCTGCACTGCGCGTGGCGGACTTGATGGCCGCCTCGACCACGGTATCGCCACGACGTCCGCTGGCCGGACGCGTCTGCCGCACCGACGGCGCGCGGGTTTGCGGCGCGTCGGCCGCGCCCCGATCCCACCAGCCGGTGTCGCCGGACGGCGGCGCT
>JBFFJL010000007.1:0-21275 GCA_041555955.1 Nevskiaceae bacterium | reverse complement strand
GTTGCGCGTGGTAGGCCTCGGCCACGGCCTGGGCCAGCTTGCGCACGCGCAGGATGTAGCGCTGGCGTTCGGTCACCGAAATCGCGCGGCGCGCGTCGAGCAGGTTGAAGCAATGGCTGGCCTTGCACACCTGTTCGTAGGCCGGCAGCGGCAGGGGCCGCTCCAGTCCCAGCAGATGCTGGCACTCGGCCTCGGCCTTGTTGAAACGTTCGAACAGCGCCGCGGTGTCGGCGTGCTCGAAGTTGTAGGTGCTCTGCTCGACTTCGTTCTGGTGGTAGACGTCGCCGTAGGTGACGATGCGACCGCCAGCGTCGCTCCAGACCAGGTCGTAGACGCTCTCGACGCCCTGGATATACATCGCCAGGCGCTCCAGCCCGTAGGTGATCTCGCCGGCGACCGGCCGGCATTCGAGGCCGCCGACCTGCTGGAAGTAGGTGAACTGCGTCACTTCCATGCCGTTGAGCCAGACTTCCCAGCCCAGACCCCAGGCGCCGAGGGTGGGCGATTCCCAGTTGTCCTCGACAAAGCGGATGTCATGCACCAGCGGGTCGAAGCCGAGCATCTTCAGCGAATCCAGATACAGCTGCTGGATATTCGGCGGGCTCGGCTTCATCAGCACCTGGAACTGATAGTAGTGCTGCAGGCGGTTGGGATTCTCGCCATAGCGGCCATCGGTCGGGCGACGCGAAGGCTGCACATAGGCAGTGTTCCATGGCTCCGGACCGACCGCGCGCAGGAAAGTCGACCAGTGAAAGGTGCCGGCGCCCATTTCCATGTCCATGGGCTGCACCAGTACACAACCGTGTCCGGCCCAGAAGGTCTGGAGTTTGAGAATGAGATCCTGGAATGTCATCGCGTGCCGCCGCCACCGATATGGGGGGCGCGAGTATATCAACGCCTCGGCGGCGGGCTTCCGAGAGATGCAGCGTGCCGCTATAGTCGGTCCCCGATGAAAACCCTCCAAGAGCTGTTCGACCACAATGCGGCCTGGGCCGAGGCCCAGATACAGGCGGACCCAGCGTACTTCGAGCGTCTGGCCAAAGGTCAGAAGCCGGACTATCTGTGGATTGGTTGCGCCGATTCACGCGTTCCGGCCAACCAGATTCTCGGCCTGCCGCCGGGCGAAGTGTTTGTCCATCGCAATATCGCCAACGTGGTGGTGCACACCGACTTCAACTGCCTGTCGGTCATGCAGTTCGCCGTCGATCTGCTGAAGGTGCGCCACATCATGGTGGTCGGCCATCTGGGCTGCTCCGGCGTGGAAGCGGCGATGAGCGACGCCCGACTCGGCATCGCGGACAACTGGCTGCGCCACATCCGCGATGTGTATGACCTGCACGCCACGCGCTTGAACGCGATCACCGATGCACACACCCGGCATGATCGTCTGTGTGAGCTGAACGTCATCGAGCAGGCGGCGAATGTCTGTCAGTCGACCGTGGTCGAGGCGGCCTGGGCGCGCGGGCAGGCCCTCAGCATTCACGGTTGGGTCTACGGGCTCAACAATGGCCGACTGCGCGATCTGAACTTCACTGTGACAGCCCGCGAAGACGTGGATCGGGCCTACCGCGCCGCAGTCGACGCCGTTTTCACAAATTAATGCGCTGGGGGATTCCCGGTGCACAGTGCTTGGGGCTAGGATGAGCGCCCCAAATCTGTCGAACGTCGCGATGATTGGCATGCTTCATGCTTCATTTTGGCGCAAACGATGAGCGGGATTCCCGCAGTCCACCTAGTCAACGTCCCTCAAGGAGAAACCCATGTCGGGTAGTGATGTGCTCAAGATGATCAAGGAGCAGGAGGTCAAGTTTGTCGACTTCCGCTTCTGCGACACACGCGGCAAAGAACAGCACGTGACCGTGCCGGCGCATACCGTCGATGCTGACCTGTTCACCGAAGGCAAGATGTTCGACGGTTCGTCGATTGCCGGCTGGAAGGGCATCAACGAGTCCGACATGATCCTGATGCCGGAACCGAGCACCGCGTTCCTTGACCCCTTTTTCGAGGACAGCACGCTGGTGCTGACCTGTAATGTCGTCGAGCCGGCCACCGGCGAAGGCTATTCGCGCGATCCGCGCTCGCTCGCGGGCCGCGCCGAGGCGTATCTGAAGTCGACCGGCATCGCTGACACTGCCTTCTTCGGCCCGGAAAACGAATTCTTCGTTTTCGACAGCGTCCGCTGGGATGCCGGCATGAAGGGCTGCTTTGTCGAGATCGACGCTGAAAATGCGGCGTGGAACTCGGGCAAGCACTATGACAGCGGCAACATCGGTCATCGTCCGGGCATCAAGGGCGGTTACTTCCCGGTGCCGCCGGTCGACAGCCTGCAGGACGTGCGTTCGGCCATGTGCTCCACGCTGGAAGCCTGCGGCATGCCGACCGAGGTGCATCACCACGAAGTCGCCACCGCCGGTCAGTGCGAAATCGGTGTCAAGTTCGGCACGCTGACCAAGAAGGCCGACGAAGTCCTGAAGCTGAAGTACGTGGTGCAGAACGTTGCCCACTCCTACGGCAAGACCGCGACCTTCATGCCGAAGCCGATCGTCGGCGACAACGGCAGCGGCATGCATGTGCATCAGTCGCTGGCCAAGGATGGCGTCAACCTGTTCGCGGGTGACAAGTATGGCGGCCTGTCCGAGACCGCGCTGTACTACATCGGCGGCATCATCAAGCACGCCAAGACCATCAACGCTTTCACCAACCCGTCGACCAACAGCTACAAGCGTCTGGTCCCGGGCTTTGAAGCGCCGGTGCTGCTGGCCTACTCGGCCCGCAACCGTTCGGCCTCGATCCGCATTCCGTACGTTACCAGCCCCAAGGGCCGTCGTATCGAAGTGCGCTTCCCGGACTCGACCGCCAATCCGTACCTGGCGTTCGCCGCGATGATGATGGCCGGCCTCGACGGCATCCAGAACAAGATCCACCCCGGCGACCCCGGTGACAAGGATCTCTACCATCTGCCGCCGGAAGAAGATGCCAAGATTCCGCGCGTTTGCCACAGCCTCGACATGGCGCTGGAAAGCCTCGACAAGAACCGCGAGTTCCTGACCCGTGGAGGTGTTTTCACCGACGACATGATCGATGCCTACATTGCGCTGAAGATGGAAGAGGTCACGCGTTTCCGCATGACCACGCATCCGATCGAGTTCGACATGTACTACAGCCTGTAAGGCGCTGCTGCAGGACGGGCCCAGTGCCTGTCCGGGTGCGCTTGCGGACGCTTGAGCGTACCGCTTGTTGGACTGGAAACCCCCGCAAGTGCGGGGGTTTCTTTCTTTTCACGGTGCAAGCGCCTAGCTTAGATGGGTCCATCGCTTTCCCGTCATTGCCGCTCTGTATGAAACATCAGTTGTTGCTGCTGTTGCTGCTGCCGGCGCTAGCCTGCGCCGATGAGGTGTATCGGTATGTCGCGCCGGATGGTTCGGTGCACTACACCGACAAGCCGCCGAACCGGCAGGCCAAGCCGCTCAAGTTCGAGACGCCGTCCGGCACCACGCCGGAGGCGCCTGCTGGCTCCGGGCGCCGCCCGCAGGCCCGTTTCTACTCGATGGCTGCGCTGCAGGCGGCAGCGCGGTTTGCCGTCAGCGTGGAATCACCAACGCCCGGCGAGGCAATCACGGCGGGCGATCGCGCTATCGTCGGGGCGGCCAGTGTGATGCCGGGCTTGGTGGCAGGTTTTCGCCTGCAGTTCCTGATTGACGGCAAGCCGGCGACCGGCGAGCCGGTGGATGCGCTGAGCGTGCTGCTGCCCGAGTTGGCTCGGGGCAGTCACTCGCTCACGGTCCAGTTGATTGACCCGCAGGGTCGGGTCAAGGCCGTTTCGGACGCCACCGACTTCACCGTCATCGTTGCGCCACCGTAAAGCTCTAAGTTGGTGCAAGCGCGCACCAAAAAGCGATCACCAAATTGGTGCAATCCGGCTGGAATGTCTTAGGCTCACCGTTACGCGGCATGGCCTGACTCTTGCGTTGGCGACAACATGAAATTGGTTCCGAGAAGTCGAGTCACTGGGGAGGATGTGCTCGATGGCATGACGACGGCCGTGATTTCCGTCGATGAAGCGCTGCGCGTGACCAGTCTGAATTCGGCTTGTGAGGGCTTGTTCGGCGTCTCCCGCCGAATGGCACTCGGTGCACCACTGGGGGAGGCTGTGCCCCATCTCAAGCCACACGAGCCGCGCCTGCGCACCTCACTGGCGACTCTCAGCGGCTTCATCGAGCGCGAAACCGAGCTGCGCCGCAATGGTGACCCGCCAGTGACTGTGGACTGGACAGTCACTCCGTTCCTTTCGGGAAACAAGAAGCCGGGTCTGTTGATGGAGCTGCTGCCGCTGAACCGGCACATCCGCATTTCCCGCGATGAGCAGTTGCAGGCGCATTTCGATGCCAGCCGCGAGCTGATCCGCGGGCTTGCGCATGAGATCAAGAACCCGCTCGGCGGCATCCGCGGTGCTGCGCAACTTCTCGAGCGAGAGTATCCCGACGACGATCATCGCGAGTACACCCGAGTCATCATTCGCGAGGCCGATCGCCTGCAGAATCTGGTCAATCGCCTGCTCGGGCCGAATCGCGTGCCAGAGAAGGCCCTGCTCAACATTCACGAAGTGCTCGAGCATGTGCGTCGGCTGGTACAGGCTGAAGCCCCCGTCGGCGTCGAACTGCTGCGGGACTACGATCCCAGCATTCCGGAAATCGAGGCGGATCGCGAGCAGATGGTGCAGGCGGTGTTGAATCTGGTCCGTAATGCACTGCAGGCGATCGGCAGTAGCGGCACCATCATTCTGCGTACGCGGACTCGCCGGCAGTTCACGATTGGCGCGCAACGGCACCGTTTGGTTGCGCAGATCGACATCGAAGACAGCGGTCCGGGCATTCCCGCTGCGATGCTGGAGAAGATTTTCTTCCCGATGGTCACCACGCGTGCCGAAGGGACCGGGCTTGGCCTGCCAATTGCACAGTACTTGGTGCATAGCCACGGAGGTCTGATCGAGTGCCGGAGTCGGCCGGGTTGCACCGTATTTACCATCCTATTACCGCTGGAAACGACATGAGCGCGCTCAAGGTCTGGATCGTGGACGACGATGAGTCGATCCGCTGGGTACTCGAAAAATCGCTGACGCGCGAAGGCATGCAGGTCACCAGCTTTCCCGGTGCCGCTGAGCTGCTGGACGCGATTGGTGACATTGATCCCGGCAGCAAGGACGCGCCGGATGTGCTGATTTCCGATACCCGCATGCCAGGCGTCGATGGTCTGACCCTGATGGGGCGGGTGCGCTCCAACTGGCCGGACCTGCCGGTCATCATCATGACCGCGCACTCCGATCTCGACGCGGCGGTTGCGGCGTACAAAGGCGGTGCGTTCGAATACCTGCCCAAACCGTTCGACGTCGATGGCGTGGCCGAACTGGTGCGGCGTGCGGCGAAGAAGCGCGAAGCGCCGGACGAGCTGCCGACCGAACAGACCACGGCGATGATCGGTGAAGCGCCGGCGATGCAGGACGTGTTCCGCGCTATCGGTCGCTTGTCGCATTCGCACATCACCGTACTGATCACCGGCGAGTCCGGAACCGGCAAGGAGCTGGTGGCGCGCGCACTGCACGTCAACAGCCCGCGTTCGAACAAGCCCTTCATCGCGATCAATACCGCGGCCATTCCCAAGGATCTGCTCGAAAGTGAATTCTTCGGGCACGAGCGCGGCTCGTTCACCGGCGCGGCAACCCAGCGCAAGGGCCGCTTCGAACAGGCCGATGGCGGCACACTGTTTCTGGATGAAATCGGCGACATGCCGTCCGATCTGCAGACGCGCCTGCTGCGCGTGTTGCAGAACGGCGAGTTCTATCGCGTCGGCGGCGTCGCGCCGATCAAGGTCGACGTGCGCGTGATCGCCGCCACGCATCAGGAGCTTGAGAACCTGGTCCGCGAGGGGCGCTTCCGCGAAGATCTCTATCACCGTCTCAACGTCATCCGCGTCCGCATTCCAGCGCTGCGCGAACGCCCGGAAGATATCCCGCAGCTGGCGCGGTACTTTCTGGCGCGCGCGGGTGAAGAGTTGCAGTCCGAGCCCAAGCGCCTGCTGCCCGAAGTCGTCGAGCGTTTCCGCAGCTTCACGTGGCCGGGCAACGTGCGCCAGATGGAGAACATCTGCCGCTGGCTGACCGTCATGGCGCCGGGTCAGGACGTTCATCTGCAGGACCTGCCGCCGGAGCTGCAGGCTGGTCCCACTCCGGTCGAGCGTGCCGCGCCGCCTGTGGCTGTGGATGCTGCGCCGCCACAGACTCAGATAGCACCGTCGGCTTCGCCCGCGGCGCCAGCGCCTGCCGCTGCGTCGGCGCAATCGCAGAGCTGGATTGACCTGTTGCGTCAATGGGCCTCGGCCGAACTTGCCGCAGGGCGCAGCGGCCTGCTGGACACCGCCGTGCCGGAGTTTGAACGCACCATGATCGAAACCGCGCTCGCGGCAACGCGCGGCCAGCGACAGGAGGCGGCCAAGCGTCTGGGGTGGGGTCGCAATACCTTGACGCGGAAGATCAAAGAACTGGGCATGGACGACTAAGGTCGTTCTCGTCTGTGTGCTGCAACACAGGTTCAGGGCGTCAGCGTATTCGATGGTTTGCACCGCATCGCCAGCGATGCTGCGGGCTGACGCGCAGGATCAACGAACGTGCGGCTACAGCACCGTCTGCAGCAGCACCACGCAAATGCCGATCAATGCACCAACGCCGATCAGATAACTCAGCGTGCGCCACGGTTGTAACCCAATCAGATAGCAGAATGAGTGGGCGACACGTCCGAGCGTGAAGATGCCGAACAGCCACGGTGCAGTTTCGGCAGGTGCGCCAACCAGTACGTAAGCCGCCCCCAGGCCGAAGAACGCGGGGATGTTTTCCAGATCGTTGCGCCAGGCCTGCTGGGCGCGTTGGACTTGCGGCAAATCTGCCGCTGCGGGTGTGCGCCCGACCAGGCGTGCGTCCTCTGGAACCTGGAACTGGAGACGGCTGATCCGGTAATAGCCCTGAACCAGCGATAACGCGAACATTTTCGCGAACAGCACAACGCTGAAGATCGCATACCAGTCTGCGGCGCTCATCGGGTCCTCCATTGATCCGGAATCAATCAGCAATCAGCCAGCTGACAGACTGCGCAGCAGGGCATTGCTGGCGGCATCTGCTGGAAAGAAGCTCTCGACCCGCAGTTCATCGGTGGTCAGATCCCGCGGTGTGCCGAAGGTCGTCACCATCGAAAACAGATGCAGGTCGACGCCATGCACGCGGAAGTGCGTCGGCAGCACCGGCGGCGCGCGGTGCTCCAGGTCGATCTGATGCAGCCCGGCGGGTAGATTTGGATAGCGCAGGATTTCATCCAGCACTGCTTCAACCTGCGGATGCTGCTGCGCCTCGCGCGCGGTGTGCGCCAGCAAGGCCTTGGCGACTTCCTCGAAATTGACGATGTACGGTCGCATGCCCTGCTCGTGGAACGTCAGCTTCAACAGATTGCGTGGAGTGTCACCGCACACCGCCTGCCAGATCGCATCGAGATCGCCGAGCAGGCCGAAGACTCTGCCGACGGCTGCGTTGGCCATGAACAGATTCCAGGCGCGATCGCAGACCACAGCTGGCAGCGGTTCGTGATGCTTCAGCAGCAGCTCCAGTGCCTCGCGTACTGGTTGCATCTCGCTGGCGTCGAGCGCGCGCTGCGGATAAATGCCGGCGTAGCCGGCACTCTGCAGCCAGCGATTGCGGTCGCGCAGTGGCAGGTCCAGGGTCGCGGCCAGCTGCAAGACCATTTCACGGCTGGGCTTCGCGCGGCCGGATTCGAGAAAGCTCAGATGTCGTTGCGAGACCTCGGCCTGCAGCGCCAGATCGAGCTGCGATAGCCGCTTCGAGCGGCGTGTGCCGCGCAGCAGATCACCGAACGGCGGATGGTCGGAATGCGGTTGCATGGCGGCATTGTGGCACGCACACGCCGCAGGTCGATTACCTGCCGCGTAATTGAATCGCCGCGGCAACGACGCGAATCTGCCATCACCGCGACGCTCCACTACGCGGCTCACATGCACTCAGGAGGCTCAACAATGAACTGGAAAACGCTTGTCCTCGGCTTGATCCTTGCCGACTTCGCGGTGCTGACCGGCTATGCCGTGATGGACATTGGCTATATCGGCATCTTCGAGCATCTGTTCGTCAGCAGCGCCGGTTGGCAGGTCGGCGCCGACCTGGTCATCGTGTGCTCGCTGGCGATGATCTGGATGTTCAACGACGCCCGTCGTGCAGGTCGCAATGTCTGGCCGTATCTGCTGCTTACGCTGACGCTCGGATCGTTCGGTCCGCTGCTGTACCTGTTCGTCGGCAGCCTGGGTACGGTGCCGCGTCGCGCTGTGATGGCCTGAACCGCATGAACCACTACGCGGCGATCGTTCTGGCACTCGCCGGCATCGTGCATCTGCTGCCGGCAGTCGGTATCGCCGGACGCGAACGCCTGCATGCGCTGTACGGCGTCGAGCTGGACGATCCGGCCGTGCTGCTGCTGATGCGTCATCGCGCGGTGATGTTCGCGGCGATCGGCCTGCTGATGCTGATCGCCGCGATCGTTCCGGCGTGGCGGCTGCCGGCTGCGGCAGTCGGTTTACTCAGCACTGCCGGATACTGCCTGCTGGCGGGAAGACCCGGCGGCTGGAGTGTGCCGTTGCGGCGCCTGTGGTGGATTGACCTGCCGCTGGCTGTGGGTCTGGCAGTGGTGGTTGTCGAGGCCTTGCTGGGCGGGGTCATGTCTGGTGGCTGATCGAGGTGGTGCGACGATAACGGCGCGCGGTGAGTCTGCGCCGCAAGCTGCGATCGACGTCACCGAGCTGTCGCTGAGCTGCGACGATGGCTGCAGTCTGGCGGCGACGCGGGTCTGCGGCGGCAATGCGGTCGGTGTCGTGATCGCCTCGGCGCTGGGCGTGCCGCGGCGTTTCTATCTGCCGTTCGCGCGCTATCTGGCTGGGCGCGGTTGCGACGTGCTGTGCTTCGACAACCGCGGCATCGACGGCTCCGGTCGTGAGGCCGATTTGAAACAGCTCGCGCTCAGCGACTGGGCCACGCAGGATCTGCAGGCGGCGCTACGTGCGCAGCAGGCGCGCTCACCGCAGGCGCTGGCACTGCTCGGACACAGCCTTGGTGGCCAGCTGACGGGGCTGGTTCCCGCGGCTGAGCAACTCGACAAACTGGTGCTGGTCGGCGCGTCCAGCCCCTGGGCGCCGCTGTATCCGCTGCGGCCGCGCCTGCGCATGCAGCTGCTGTGGCGCGTCCTGATTCCGTGGTTCGGCAGAGGGCGCGCGATGTTTCCGGCGCGCAAGGTCGGGTTGTCGTCGATCGATATTCCGACCAATGCGGTACGCGACTGGTCGCGCTGGGGGCTGAGCCCGGACTATCTGTTCGACCCGAGGCATGGCCTCGACGTCAGCCGTTACGCGAGGCTGTGCATGCCGCTGCTGTCCTACAGCTTTGCCGATGACGACTTCGCCGTGCGCCCGGCGGTGGAGCGGCTACTGCGGCACTACAGTGCCGCCGCAATCGAACGGCGTCATATCGGCAAGCCCTTGCACGGCAGCATCGGACACTTCGGCTACTTCAGGCCGGCGATGCGCGACAGCCTGTGGGCGCAGACGGCGGACTGGCTGGGGCTTGCGGCAACACCTCCGTGAGTGGGGTGTCGTGTGGCCGCCGCATCGATACAGCGGCAGGGCTGTGGCTGTTTGATACGTTCGATACAGCGCTGCGTGGTTTCCGTCGCAGCACCGGGCCGGTGCGGATTCCGGCATTGCAGCAGTGCGTAGCGCGCGTAGCGCATGGTCTCGCCGCTGCAGAGCTCCGCGGGCTCCGGACAGGTCGGCAACGACTCAGAGAGCGTTGCAGTTTCTGGCATCGGCGCCAGCGGTTGCGCGGCCAAGCAAGCCAGGCAGCACGGCAGTATTGCCAGCGTCAGGCACAGACGCGTGCAGCGTTGCACGATGCAATCAACCGCCCTGTTCGCAGTGGATCACGGGCGTTGCGGTCGGCTCGCCGTCGATTTGCAGCTTGCCCTTGCCCACCAGGGATTTACAGCGTTCGAAACTGTCGCGGTCCTCGCAGACAAAATGGCCGATGGGTGCTTCGGGCATCGGTACGCAGCTAAGATCCGTCGCGGCCTGATCGCTCGGGCTCGGTGCGTCGGCGGCAAGAGCAGGTAGCGAAAAACCAGCGGTCAGGATCAAGGCTGCAAAAGTGTGTGTGCGCATCGAGCGACTCCGGTGGAACAAATGATCAGATGCTGTAGCGGGCGAGCATGAACTGGTAGTAGATGAAGCCGTAGCGGTTGTACCAGTCGTCGTTCTTGTAGAACTTCGCTTCGCAGGATGCGATCTCCTGCAGGTTGCCCTGCAGCTTTGCCAGCAGCTCTTCGTTCTTTCGCCGCACCTGGCTGTCGAAGTCACTCAGCGCAGCGTCCACTTTCTGATTCTCGACGGACGCCTGCAGCGCCACCGGCGCCCCGGCCATGGAGCCGATACTGCTGAGAAAGCCCTGACCGTTCTTGGCGAAGCGATGGGTGTAGTCGTAGATGCCGCGAACCTTCTCCAGGTTCTTGCGCGAGGTGTTGAGGTTCTGCTGCGCCCGCTCGAAACACGGGCGGCACGTCGCATCCTCCATGCACTTCGACGGCACCTGCGGTGCGCCCGGCGGCTGAAAATCGGGGCTCATGCGTTTGTCGGTCGAGGTCAGTGCCGTGTAGTAGCTATAGGCAGCGGCAGCGGCGCCCGGGCTCTTGCTGGCGACGCTCTTTGCATCCTTGAGGCGCTCCGTCAGCTCCGCATCCGCCTTGCGGTTGGCAGCCAGTTCGCCGTCGGCGGCAGCCTTCTGCACCTCCGCGCGCAGTTGCGGATTGTCGTCCTGAAACGGTTTCCACGGCGGCAACATGGCGGGCACGAACAACGGCGGACTGCCGGTCGGCGCTGCAAGCGCATTGACGGTGAGCAGTAGCAGACTGATTGCAAGGAATCGTTTTTTCATCGGCGTCTCTCAGTTCGATTTGCGCCGCGTGACGAGCAATGCGACGAACGCGCCGCCCATCGCCAGCACCGCCAGCATCAGGCCGAGTTCCAGCCAGCTCAGCGCGATGCCACCGCGGCTGGCCGGTGGATCGCCGCTCACTGGCGTGGCGCCCTGGAATGCACTGGCCGGCACCGCAATGCTCGGGATCTCGACGGGTAGCGGCGCGCCGATCCAGACGATCAGCTGGTAGTCGGTCGGCGTGTCGGACGAGAGGCCGATCTTGAATCCGTCATAGGTGCGAAACCGGAAGTCCGCGCGGCCCGACTCGGCGGTGCTGGCTTCGCGCTCCGGTGCGTCCCAGTTGTCCTTGACGATGACGGCTTTGATCGCCTCGCCGGAATTCTGCGTCAACACAGTGACGGCGATCGGTTCTTCGAGCTCGGTCCCTTCGACGACGAAGCGATATCCGATGGCATCGGCGGTGCCATGGATGAACGCGGACTTTCCGCCGGGAAAACGTGGATCGTCCTTGAACTCGACCGGATAGATCGGCCGCTTTTCTTCGCCGCTGTCCTGCGCGCGAGCTTCTGTGCTCAGGCCGCAGACAAAGAACGCCGCGGCGGCGAACAGGTAGTGCCACTGCCGATTGGTCATGACCCGCTCTCCGGCATCAGGTGCAGATTCACGTAGGCGCGCTGCATCAGTGCGCGGATGTCGTCCAGGCTCAGCTTCGAGTGCCGCAGCGAGATCTGCACATCGTTGCGGACGCTGTTGAACTGGATCACGGAGTTCTGCGCGGCGTCCCACGGACCATCGATCCTGTCGGCGTGCGTCAGCGCCTGGGCGCCGCCCAGTTCGCGCGCCAGGTTGGCAGCAATGCCGCCGAGCATGGCGTTCTCCTGACGATAGTTGCGGTAGCCGTTGCGCCACACCACGGTGCTCATGAACATCTGCTTGCGGTTGCGCTCGTCGAGGTAGACATAGGTGCAGCTGTCGCCACTGCGTTCGGGCGCGCCCTGCGGTTCGCCCAACAGTTCGCTGATGTCAGACGCGTTCCACAGGCTGCAGGCATCGCCGGCCGGCGCGCGGCGCGCCAGTCGCTGGCGTGCGGCGGCAACACCGGCGTTGCCATTGATTGGCAACAGTGTGTCCAGACGGCGCAGCGCGGTGTCGGCCAGCGCACCGATCTGTTCGGCGCTGGCGGTGCTGGCGCCGAAGTCGATATCGACCACGCTGTCGCCTCGCAGCGCCATGAAATCGCAGCAGCCCAGCATGCGCACTTCGTCCCACTCGCCGGTCAGTTCGCTGCCGTCCTGCAAGGTCACAAGGCCACCGGAGCCCTGGTCAGCTTTTGCCAGATAGCCACCAATGCCGGCGACGACGCGGCCGGCGTCGGTCCAGATCACTTGCACCGCGAGACTGCGCAAGCCCGCGGTTTCGTACCAGCAGACGTCCCCGTCAATCGCCGGCTCGCCGGCCTGATCGCCCTGCACGCTGACCGTGCGAAACGGTGGACCGGCCAGCGGCGCGCCGAGCACCGCTTCAACCTCCGCAGCTTCAAGCAGACGGCAGGGATCCTGAGGGTCCGCAGCGGTGGACGCTTCGGTCGCGACCGCAGGCGTCGGCTGCGCATCGCTGTCGGTGGCGGACCGATTGCACGCGCCCAGCGACAGGCTCAGCACGATGAGCACGGCCGGCAGCATTTTGAAGGGTGCGGGCATCGGAGGGTCCTGTGATCGGGTCATGGGCATTGACGGTGCAACTCGACGCGACGATTGGCGGCGCGGCCTTCGAGCGTGTCGTTGGTGTCGACCGGGCGGCTCGCGCCGAAGCCCTGCGCGGGCAGGCGCGCGGTTTGGATGTCGAAGCGGGCGGACAGGGCATCTCGGACCGTGATCGCGCGGCGCTTGGACAGATCGAGGTTGTAGGCATCGCCGCCGATGTTGTCGGTGTGTCCCTCGACGCCGACGGTCCAGTCCGGGTTGGCTTTGAGCACGGCGCCGATCTCGTTCAGCGCGGCGTCCGACTGCGCCAGCAACTCGGCACTGCCGGTGTTGAAGTAGATGCCGTGCAGCACAGCGCGGCAGTCGCCGTCGCTGAGCGAATGCTCCAGGCTGTTGTGTTCAGGTTCGGCGTTGGGATAGTCGATGCGCACCAGCTGTGTATTGCGGGGGCCGCTCAGCGTGCGCAGGCTCAGCGCATTGTCGGCATCGTCCAGCCACCAGCCGTCGACTTCCTCGACGTCGCCGCCGACGCTGTAGCGGCCATGCGCCTGGATCGCCGGCAGGGCAACCGGCGTGCCGTTGACCAGAACGGTGATTGGCGCGGTCGGCGTCGCTGCGCGCACCAGCGGGCCGCGATAGTACTTGCGTCCTGCGGCGACGATCGACAGCAGCGCGTTGTCTTCTCCGTAGCGCGGCACCGACGCGACGATGACCTCACTGCGGCCCTGTGTCTTCAGCTCTGCCAGCACCTCGGCGGACATCTGCAGAAAGCTGGAGCCTGCAAAAAGCGCCGGATCGCCTTCCTGCAGGACGGCGTTGAAACGATGCGTGCTGACCAGATCCTGCTTGCGCACGCGTCGCGTCCAGCTGCTGTCCTGACGCTCTCCGCCTTTCAGCACGCGCTGCGCGATCGCGCGGTACTCGATCTCCTGCGCGTCAGCGCTGGCGATGGTGATCAGGAATTCCTCGTCAAAGCTGCGCGTCTGCTGGGCATAGGTCAGCACCAGACCCGGCACCAGCGGGATGCGCGCGTCGTCCGCCCGCGCCGGTGTTGGCGCGAGCACGCCCAGAACGAGGGGAGCAAGCAGCAGGGTCAGCAGCGAGGTGCGCATGATCGTGCTACTGCGGGTAGTCGATGCTGAGTACGCGCACCGTTTCCGGCCCGATCCGCGAAACCAGCAGCAGCGGATTGCCCGGATCGTCGAGGATCGTCAGCTCGACCGGATACGACTCGTCGTCGCTGCGCAGCTCGCCGGTCGCAACCACCGCCGGCAGCGTTCGGCTCTTGCCGTTGACCTGCACGCTGATCTTGTCCTTGCGCAGCAGACGCAGTGTGCCGCCCAGCATCTGCAACGCGTCGATCTGCCCCAGGGTGGCGGCGCCTTCGGCGCGATCCTGTTCGCTGATCGTGCCGCTGGCGGCCTGGCGCTCAAGGGCGTCGGCAATACCGGCGAAACCGCCGAGATCGCCGAGCATGCCGTCGAGTTCGCGGGCCAGACCTGCGCTCTGCACGCCCGCGCCGTTGCCGATACCACCGGCGTCGATTGCCAGTTCGCTGCGGCCGGAAGCCTTGAGATCGTTGAGCACGCGGGTCGACGTGCCGAAGGCGGTGCTGCCGCTGAAAAACTCGTTGGCGCCGTCGACATAATTGGGACGGATACTCGCCGCGGTCTGAAGGTCTTCGATGCGCACCGAGCGTGATGCGCTGACCGCGCTGCCGTTCGGCCGCTGCGCGCTGTAGCTGAGCTTCACCACGCGCGGGGTCACTGCGGTGATGCGCTGCGTTGCCTTGAACTCGCCGGCGCGGCCGCTGCTGAGCGAGACGATGCTGAGGTTCGCCGTCAGCGGTATTGCAGACGCAGCCGACGCCCTGGCCGGAGATTCGGCGACGAGCTTGTCGATCCCCATCATCTGCAGCAATGGATTGTCGGCCCCGGCGGACTGCGCCGACGCCGGCAGGCCTGCGGTCAGCAGCACGCCGGCAAGCAGCGCGTTGAGTGGAATGTGAGCAAGGCGATGCATGGGGGTCTCCGCGATCAGAACGGCACCAGTTCGACGCGGCGGTTCTTGGCGCGCCCCTCGTCGGTCTGGTTGGTGGCAATGGGGGCGAGCGACGACACGCCGTTGGCGGTCAGGCGCTTGGCGTCGATGGCATAAGTTGTGATCAGTGCAGACTTGACCGCTTCGGCGCGGCGTTTCGACAGATCGAAGTTCGCCTGCAGCTGCCCCTCGCTGTCGGTGTGTCCGACCACGTGCAGGCTCAGCTTGGGATCGGACTTCAGCAGTTTCGCGATCTCGTCCAGCGCCGGTTTGGACTCCGGTTTGATCTCGGCCTTGGCGGTGTCGAACAGGATGCCGTACAGCGCAACCCGTCCGGTCTCGGCCATTGACGTACGCATTTCGTCTGCACCGACGGCGACCATCGCCTGCTCGATCGGCTTGGGCGTGATCAGCACCACGGTTGCGATCATGCGTTCGGCCCAGCCGGGTTCGTCGCAATACACCGACATGATCGATGGGTTGTGCATGAAGATCGCGACGACATCGCCGCTCTGCGGGTTCTTCAGCACCGCGTAGCGCACGCTCTTGATCGTCAGGCCGGCGGCGCAGCCCTGCGCCGAGGCTTCGGTGGTGCGCCACTGATCCTGCGGATACAGAAAGTTGGCGAAGGTGGACGAACTCTCCGACGCGTACGCATCGATCCCGTCACCACAGGCTTCGGCCGCGCATTCGAACAGCGGCTGATAGCCCTCGGCGCTCAACTGCGCCTGATAGTTGCGGATGACTTCGAGTCCCGAGCGCTGCGGGGGAATGGCATACATCAGCCGGCTGCGTCGCCCTGCAGCGAGCACGGACGACGCCGGATTCAGTGCCTGCAGATCGACGAAGTCATCCGGCGTGCGTCCGTTCTTGGCCGGGCCGGTGGGCAGGCGCAGTTCGTCGAATTCGACATCCTCGCGCAGGAACAGCGTCGAGCCCTTGTAGCGTTGCAGGCCGGGAGGATCGCTGAGGCCGGGGAGATCCTGTGCCGGGACCGGCGTGCCGTCGGCCCAGGCCGCAGGGATCGATAACGTCAACAGTAACGCCAGCAGCGTACCGGCCTGGCCCCGTTTATTCGGCTTGATCGCGCGTGCGGCCGTAGCCGATGACGGGCGGGTGCTGGAACTCTGGAACACGGGTGCGCCTCCGACAATGCTGTCTGTTGTCTGGATAGACGCGGTTGGCGCGGAGAACACGACACCGATGTCGACATTAAAGATTCGAGCGTCGCGCGCGGCGCTTCAGTCACGGTGATTCGGCGTGGGTTTGCCTGCTCGACCTCAGATCAGGCCGAACCAGAACGGTGACAGCGGCAGGGTCGGGGTCAGTCCGAACGGACCCTGCAGAGCGGAGAGTGCCGCCGCGCGCCCGGCGGCATCGCTGTCGATCAGAGCGGCGACATAGTTCAAGCTCAGGACGATCGGATGCGCGGCTGGCAGATGTTCAGCGGCGGCACTGCGCGCCGCAGCCAGCTGCGTCCGTGCAGCGGGCAGGTCGCCGGCCAGCGCCAGCAGATACGCGTGGTAGGCCAGGGGTGTCAGCGTCTGCATCGGCGCGGGTGCGCGGGTCCGGGCCGATTCGTACTCGCGCAGTGCCGCCGCAGAATCGCCAAGCCGCAGCTGCTGATAGGCGTGCAGTACGGCGGACCAGACCATGTCGTCGCGGGTTTCCAGATGCAGCGCGGCCAGCAGACGGTCGATCCGTTCCAGCAGCGGCAGGCCGACCTGCGGATTACCGTCGTCCAGCGTCAGCGCCGACAGAGTCGAGGCGATGCGCAGCACCGTGCGCTGCGGCGGATCGTCGCTGACGGGCAGGGCGGCCAGTGCGCGCTGCGCCCAGATCCGGCTCTGATCACGGTGCCCCAGCAGACGCTCGCACATCGCCACCTTGGAGATCACATCGACGGTCAGCGGATGGGTTTCGCCGGAGATGCGCTGGCGGGCTTCGGCCAGGGCCTTGTACTCCTCGGCGCAGGCGGCGTACTGGCCGGTGCGCTTCAGCGTGTCGGCGAGAAACCAGCGCGCGACCAGGGTCTGGTTGGCGTCGGCGCTGAGCAGATCGGTGTAGTCGCGAACCACCGGGCCGAGCATCGCCAGGGAGGCGTCGAGACTGCCGGTGCGTGCCAGGATGTTGGCCAGATTCAGGCGCATCGTCAGGGCGTCCTGACGGTGACCGACCGGCGGCGTCAGCATCAGCGTGCTGATCGATTCCAGCAGCGTTCGGGCAGTGCTCCAGTCGCCGCGGATCGTTGCCAGGGTTGCGGTATCGTTGACGGTTTCGACGTACAGCCAGTGCGTGTCGCCATACACCGACAGCACGCGCGCACGCGTCTCGGCAATGATGCGGTCGGCGCGCTCAAAGTCGCCCTGCTTGGCCAGCGCGTAGGCCCACAGATTGCGTCCAAGAATGACGTCCTCGCTGGCGCCGAGGCCAGCGGCTTCGAGCGCCGGGACCGCGCGGTCGTAGCGTGAGGCGGCCGTCGTGTACTGCTCGTCCTGGAACTCGGCTTTTGCCAGCAGCAGCTCCACCTGTGCGCTGTCTGGCGCGTCGGCGCCGTGGGCCACAATCACATTGGCCAGCGCGTCGCTGAGTACCGGAATCGCCTGATCGGGGCGGCTCAGCGAAACATAGGTGCTGCCCAGCGCGGTGCCGAGCTGGGCGCGGATCTCCGGGTCGGTGATGCCGCTGCCGATCAGGCGCTGTGCGCCGGCGTCGACCAGTTCGCGCGCAGTCAATTGCTCCCCACGCGTACGTTCGGGATCGGCGGCGACGAACAGGTCCGACATGAAGCGGCTTACCGCCTGCGCGCGGGCGGTCTGCGCACGTGCCGCCTGCCACTGGCTCAAGGCCACGCTCAAGCCCGCCGACAGCGACACGATGACCGCAGCGGCGAGTGTCGCCAGCAGGCGGTTGCGGCGTAGCCACAGCCGCGAGCGATAGCGCCAGGCGCCGGGGCGTGCCGACACCGGGCGGTGCGCACGCCAGTTCTCAAGATCGGCGACCAGCGCCGCAATCGTCGGATAGCGGTCTTCCGGTGCCTTGCGCAGCGCCTGCGCAACGATCGCTTCCAGATCGCCGGAAACCAGATGGGCGTCGGTCGCCGCCTTCGCGCGGTCGTCCGCTGTGGCGGATGCGACGGCGCGGGACAGCCGCGGCGCCTCCTGATGCAGCACCGCGTATTCGAGCGCGGCGCGTCCGGGGCGCTCGCCGCGAAACGGCCGGCTGCCGGACATCAGTTCAAACAGCAGCACGCCCAACGAGTAGACGTCGCAACCGACACCAGTGGAGTCGCCGGCGATCTGTTCGGGCGCGGCGTAGTCCAGGGTCAGGCCACGGCCGTACTGCCGCGTCAGGCCGGTGGCTTCGTCGTCATCCATCAGAGCCGCGATTCCGAAGTCCAGCAGCTTGACCTGGCCGTCGGCGGTGACCAGCACGTTGGACGGCTTCAGGTCGCGATGCACGATCAGATGACTGTGCGCATGCTCGACCGCGCGGCCGATCGCAATCGCCAGTCGCACGCGTTCGGCCACACTCGGCGCATGCTGTTGCGCATAGTCGAGCAGGGTCGAACCGTCGATGTATTCGAGCACCAGATACGGCTGGTCGTCGCTGATGCCGGCGTCGAGCAGGCGCACGATGCCGGGGTGGTTCAGCCGCGCGAGCAGACTGCGCTCGCGCGCAAAGCGCGCACTGAGCCGGCGGACATCGCCGCTCGCCGACAGCAGTTTGATCGCTGCCTGACCTTGATACAGCGCGTCATTGCGCCGTGCCATCCAGACTTCGCCCATGCCACCGGCGCCGAGACGCCGGATCAGCTGCCAGGGTCCGAAACTCTGGCCGGTCGTGGCGTTCGGCTCCGGGTCGCCGGCACTCAGCAGTACGCCCAGCGCGCGGTCGTAGCCGGCACGGGCATTGCCCGTTGCGGGCGGCTGCAACAGTTCAGCGCCCGCGGTACTTGCCAAACTGCTTTCACGCTGCAGGAGCCGCGACAGTGCGTCGGCGGCATTTGCATCACGCAGGCGCAGTGCTGCAAGCCACGCGGGCCGTGCGGCGGCATCAAGCTCCAGCGCTTCGTCGAGAAGCACTGACCATGTTGCCCAGTCCTCAGGCTTGATCACGCGCGTGGATTCCCAGAGTCGCAGTAGAGGCAGCGGGCGCCGCCGTCATCTGCAGGAATAGACGGCATTGCGCGAAAAATGACGACAGCGTTGCGGCTTGCAGGTGGAGCAGGCCGCACGGGAATCATTGCTCCAGCAGTTCAGCCAGCAGCAGGCGCGCCTTTTTCAGGTCGCGATCCACGGTCCGGCTCGACACGTTGCGGGCTTGCGCAATTTCGACGATGGTCATGCCGGCAAAGAAGTGCATCTCGACAGTCTGGCTCAGCGGCTCGTCCAGGCTGCGCATCTGTTCCAGCGCACCATCCAGCGCGGCCAGATCGGCGCCCAACGGCGAGGGCTCCGGTGTTTCGTCCGCATGCGACAAGGTCACCATCTGCACACCGCCGCCGCGCTTTTCGGCCGCGCGTGCGCGCAGATGATCCAGCACCACCGAGCGCAATGCGCGCCCGACGTAGGCGAAGAACTGAATCCGCTCGACGCCGCGCAGGCCTTCGTTCTCGGCCATGCGCAGAAAGCCTTCATGCACCAGCGCCGTGGTATTCAGATCGGTCACGCCGTTGGCTTCCGCCAGCCGCGCGCGGGCGATGCGACGGATGTCCGGATACAGCGCCGCATACAACTGCTGGACGGCAGAGGCGTCACCGCCGGATGCCCGCGCCAGCAACTGGGTGATGGCGCTCATGCCCAAGCCTGCCGACGCCGCTGGCTTGACGGAACAAAATGCGGTGTCTTGCACGGAGGACGCGGTTCAGACATTGCGCAACGCTCGGAAAGACCTCGTCAGGGCGAGGCGGCCCTCACAGCAGACAGCAGCAACGGCGATCGGATCCTGGCTGGTTTCAGCGCTCAGCGCTGCAGCATCGTCTGCGCCATCTTGACCACGTCCGGCGCCGGCACATCACCCGGCACCGCTAGGCCGCGCTGCACCGCGGGGCGCTCACGGATGCGGTCGCGCCACGCGGACAGATGCGGCAGGTCGTCAATCGCAACGCCGGCCCAGGCGTGAATGTTGACCCAGGTGAAGTTGGCGATGTCGGCAATCGAATACTCGTCGCAGAGGTATTCGCGATTCTTCAGTTGCGTGTCCAGCACGGTGTACAGCCGATGGGTCTCGTGCTGATAGCGGTCGATCACCGGCTGGATCTTTTCCGGAAAGTAGCGGAAGAACACATTGGCCTGACCCTGCATCGGGCCCACGCCGCCCATCTGGAACATCAGCCACTGGATCACGCGTGAGCGCGCCTTGGTTTCGGTCGGCAGCAACTGGCCGTACTTCTCGGCCAGATAGATCAGGATCGCGCCGGACTCGAACACCGCAAAGTTGTCGGCGGTGAGGTCGACAATGGTCGGGATGCGTCCGTTGGGATTCAGCGCCACATAGTCCGGCTGCTTCTGGTCGCCACGACCGAGATTCACCGGGATCACCTGATACGGCACGCTCAGCTCTTCGAGCATGATCGAGGCTTTGTGGCCGTTGGGCGTGGGCGAGGTATACAGCGCGATCTGCGGTGCCGACATGGTGGATGTCTCAGGCCAGGGGGTCAGGGTTCAGAGTACATCGTACAGGCGCAGGCGGAAGTCGCGTGTGCGCTCGTCCGCAGAGCCGAGCCAGTCGAACAGATCGACCAGTGCCTTGCGCGCCGCGTCCTCCTCGAACTTGCGATCCAGCCGCACCGCTTCAATCAGCTGCGTCATCGCGCCTTCGATATCGCCACCGCTGAGCAGCTTCGCGCCTTCGAGGTAGGGCGCGCGGGCCGGTGATTCCTCCAGCTCTGCGGCGCGCTCGCCGCTGCGTGCAAACGTCAGCACGCGCTGCATTGCCTGCGCGGCGTCGGCTTCGGGGGCATCGGCCGGGATGCGGTGCAGATACTGCTGCGCGCCGGCCGGGTTTTCGAACAGCAGCAGCCGCGCCAGACGCAGCCAGGCGCCGGGCGGCGCCTGCGGATGTTCGGCCACCTGCGTCAGCAGCGCGCGCGCGTCGGCGACATGGCCTTCAGCCAGCAGCGCATCGATGTCGGCCATTACATCGGCCTCGGTCTGCGGCAGACGCTCCTTCAACCACTGATCGATCTGCGACTGCGGCACCGCGCCGGAGAACTCGTCGACGATGCCGCCGTCGATGATCAGCTTGACGTTGGGGATGCCGCGGATGCCGCAGCGCTGCGCCCATTCCTGCTGCTCGTCGGTATTGAGCTTGGCCAGCACCACGCGCCCCTGGAACTTGCGCACCGCGGCTTCGATTGCCGGGCCCAAGGCCTTGCAGGGTGCGCACCAGGGCGCCCAGAAATCGACAAGAACCGGAATTTCACGCGAGCGTTCGAGCACCTCGCGCTCGAAATCCTGCACGTCATAGATATCCGGAAAATTCGGCGCTGCGGCCGAGGGCGG